>JAGLDW010000829.1 GCA_023145395.1 Lentisphaeria bacterium
CTGGCTCCTTCCGGCGAGCTGGCGGTGAGAATCGGGGTCTGGAACTCGGTGAATCCGTCGGCTGTCAGTTGCTGCCGGATGTGGTTGATCACACGACTGCGGAGCAGGATGTTGTCGTGAAGTTTCCGGCGTCTGAGATCGAGGAAACGGTATGTGAGCCGGAGGCGTTCGGAGATTTGCTCGTCGGTGTTGACGACCATCGGGAGCGTGTCGGCGTGGCTGAGCATCTCGACGGATGTACCCTTGAGCTCGACTTCGCCCGTGGGGATTCTGTCGTTGTAGGTATCCTCGTCGCGTGCGACGACGAGTCCATCGACCCGGATGACGGACTCGTTGCTGAGCGTGTGCACGTCGAGGCCGGGGAGGTCGGCGGGGTTGAGAACGACCTGCGTGAGACCGTAGTGGTCGCGCAGATCCACGAACATCACGCCACCATGATCTCTGATGGTGTGTATCCAGCCCGCGAGGCGCGCCTCGCCACCAATATTCTCTTTCCGCAACTCATTGCAGTTGTGGCTTCTGTACCGATGCATCCGTTGCTCCTGCCAAGTATTCGTTTTCGCATGCCGCATATGCACGGACATGGCCCGACACGAGGGTCGGAAGAACCTATACTATAGCGGGCCGAGGGGGAAGATGTAAGGAGAAGGCGAGAGTTCGCGCATGCGTGGACGCGAACGGTCCAGGCGCGGGTCAATCACCCGCTTCGGGCGTGTCGAAAAGCCAGGTTGACAGGTAGCGTTCTCCCGTGTCGCAGACGATGGTCACAATGGTCTTGCCCGCGTTTTCGGGTCTGGCGGCCACCTTCAGAGCCGCCGCGACGTTGGCACCGCTGGAGATTCCGCAGAGGATGCCTTCCTTCGTGGCCATCTCTCTCGCCATTTCGCCAGCCTCTTCCGAGGAGACTTTGACCACTTCGTCGATGACGCTCTGGTCGCAGACTCTCGGGATGAATCCCGCGCCGATCCCCTGGATTTTATGCGGTCCCGGTTTGGCGCCCGAGAGTACCGCTGAGGTGTCGGGTTCCACGGCAATCACTTTCACCTTTGGGTTGTGCTCCTTGAGCGCCCGCCCAGTTCCGGTGATGGTTCCACCTGTGCCAACACCAGCGATGAGAATATCGACTTTTCCGTCGGTGTCACGGATGATTTCGGGTCCTGTGGTTTGGTAGTGGGCCTCGGGGTTTGCCGGATTGTCGAACTGCCGAGTCATGTAGGCGTTCGGGATTGTGGCGGCGATTCTCTCCGCTTCCTCGATGGCGCCGGGCATTCCTTTTGCGCCGGGGGTGAGAATCAATTCCGCACCGAGAACCTTGAGCAGCTTCCGTCGTTCCGCGCTCATGCTGTCGGGCATGCAGAGCACGATATGGTAGCCTTTGGCGGCGCCGACGAACGCGAGACCGACGCCTGTGTTGCCGCTGGTCGGTTCGATGATGGTGGCACCGGGCTTGATGGCGCCCTCTTCTTCGGCCTTTTGAATCATGGCGACGGCAATTCGGTCTTTGACGCTGCCGAGGGGATTCCTCGACTCCTGTTTCACGAGGACTGTTGCGTTCAGGCCTTCAGCCACCTGGTTCAGTCGGATCAGCGGCGTGTCTCCCACCGTGTCGATAATACTGGCGAAAACATTCATGGCTGTTCTCCTGGTCCGAGACTCCCGGAGTCAGATCAGTCTCTCCAGGCGTTTCACCACCTCCACCATGGACCGAATGGTGTGGTAGCAGATTTTCCAGTTGTGTCCCATGTAGTCCCACAGGACTTCGTTCTGTTCACTTAGTAGCGGGAACCACTCCCCTTGTTCCCAGTTGATGACATGTTTGAAGACGAATTCATAAATATTCACAAAGGCGTCGAGGTATTTCTGGTCTCCCGTCATCTCGTATGCGTCGAGAAATCCGACCAGTGCCTCAGCCTGTTGCCAGAACTCCTTGGTGGTTTCGGTGGCCGGTCCATCCCTCATTCCCTCCACGTAGAGTCCGCCCCGTTCGTGATCGACGCCGTGTTGCTCCGTATGCTCGAAGATGGGCAGTACGCGAGCCTGTCCCTGATCGCGCGGGACTTCGAGCGTGTCGAGGCTGTGGAGGTAGAGCCAGGCCAGTTCGATGTTGTGTCCATAGGAGGTGATCTCGGGAGGCTTTCCCGGTTTGTCGAACCGGTCCGCACCCCACAGGGTGTTCAGTTGGCAGTTGTCCAGGGGGGTCCAGTCCGGGGTGAATATGGCGATGCCGAGACCGGAGTCGCGGTCGATCATTTTCGTGAAGATGAGGTCTGTGATCTGTTCCAGCGCTTGGCGATGCCGTGGCAGGCCGGTGAGTTCGAAGAGCGTTGTGAAGGCTTCCATGAGATGCATGTGGACGTCGAGTGACTTGTGGGTTCTTCCATCGGGCCGGACGGCTTCGAGTGTGAAGTCGCGGGTGAAGTGCTCGAAGAATCCTCCGTGTCGGATATCCGCTGCCTGGCCGAGTAGCAGGTCGAAAAGCGCACAGGCGGTGTCTCGGGCCTCAGGGGCACCCGTGAGCAAAGCGTATTCCGAGAATCCGTAGATGAGAAAGGAGAGTCCGTAGGCGACTTTGGAGGTGTCTCTTGGCGTGCCATCCTCCTCCACAATCCAGAAATACCCGCCGTATTCTGTGTCGAGGAAGCGTGTCTGGAGGAAGGTGGCAGCGCGGCTGAGCATGCCGTGCGAATCCTCCCATTGGCAGCCTTCGCGGAGCGCGTGCGACAGCGTGAACAGGCAGCGAGCCTGGCAGAGCAGCGTTTTTTCCGTGACTTCGGTGCGCTGCCCGTTCCGGTCGAAGTTCGTCTGGAACCCCCCGAACTTCCGCTCTTCGATGCGGGAGGTCCAGAAGGGGAGCAGGTGATGGTCGAGGTAGTTTCTGGTCTGGTCGAGATAGCTCTGGAGCATGCGCCTCTCCACCATTCCAGCAATCAGTTCTTGAGGCCGTGCGTGTTGCGAATTTCAGCGGCCTTCTTGGCCGCATCGTCCGCCGTGGGGATTTTTGCGCGCACGAGTCGTTCGTAGATTCGCGCGGCCATTCGCACGTTGCTGACCCCCCCCGCCGTCTCCAGGAGCCGTGCCGCGTCGTAGCCTGACCTTGCGAAATAGAACCAGTCCCGCAGTCTCTCTTTGCTGATGTCATCTTCGTACTGGTAGATGATGTCGAGGTACTTTGTGACTGCATCGTCAGTGAGGCCCTGTTTTTCATAGGCTTTTGCGAGGCGGTAGGTGGAGGCTTCCCAGAGGGGCGATTGAGGGGGTGCCAGCTCACGCACTTTCGAGAAGCAGACGATGGCCTCCGACAGGTAGTTCTGGTCGGTGGCCGCGAGCGCATAGAGCATCTCGCCCTGTCTTCCGAGGGCGGCGATTCCCTGAGACATGTCTCCGGCGAGTTCCCGTGCTCTTCCGAAATGATTGGCTGCTTTGCGGAAATCTCCCGTAGTGGCGAGGATGTCTCCATGCAACAATTCCGCTTTTGCGAGCACCAGGTCGGAAGGTTTTGGAGTTTCGAGTGTCCGCAGTTGCTGTATGAGGCTGACTGCTGTCTCGGGGACGTTGAGGTGATAGGCGCAGGCTGCCGCCTCATAGAGTGCATCCGGCACGAACTCCGACTGAGGGTGTGTGTTGACCACGCGCTGATAGGCTGCTTTGCTTTCCTCATAGTTCTCCAGGTTCGCATAGTGGTCGCCGAGCCACATGAGGACATCGACCGTCAAGGGAAGAAGCGGGTATTTTTCGACAAAGCGATTGCAGTCGACAATCGCTTGATCGTAGTCAGCCCGGCGGAAATTGAGCTTTGCGCGTTCGTAGAGTGCCGTCGGGTAGCGTGCGGAGTCCGCATAGCCATCGATCAGCCTGGTGAGGGCATCGATGGCGTCGGGTATCCTCTCGGCGCCGCAGGCTGCTCCCGCACCTTCAAGCAGAGCCTGTGGCGCCAGGGGGGAAGTGGGGTACTTGGCGACGAACCGGCGGAGCGTCCCGAGTGCTCTCTCGTGGCCTTTGACATCCGTTGCGGATTTGTGAATGGACACGCCCATTTCCAGCAGCGCTTCTGGCGCGAATGCGCTTGATGGGAAATCGGCGAGGAAGCGTTCATAGCTAGCCACCGCCTCCTTGTAGAGCTTGGCTCTATACAGCGACCGGGCTTGGAGTTGTCGTCCCTTGATGGCAAGGCTGGTCTTGGGGTAGGCGTCGGCGAGGTGACCGTACTGCACGGCGGCCTCGGTGAAGTTGCTGACTTGGTACAGGGTGTCGCCAACCAGGGAGACGGCCTCGGCCTTCTGTTGCGCAGTGGTTCCAAGTGTCTCCGCTTGAAGAAAAGTCTTGGCTGCCTGGTCGAATCTATCACTGTCTCTCTGGCACCAACCGCATTCGATGCTTGCCCGATAGCGGAAGCCGACCGCCGCTTTGACGTTTTCGGCGATCTGGTTGAAATAGGCGATGGCCAGTTCGAGCTTTTTCGCCGATCGCAGCAGCTCCGCGAGTTTGAGCATGACGGGGACGACTTCCAGCCGATTCGGGTATTCTTTGCGGAACGTTTCCAGCGTGTAGATGGCCAGAGTGTCCTTCTTCATCTTGATCTGCGCCTCCGCCGTGAGGAGGATGCACTGGGTGCGGTCGTCTTCGTTGAGAGCCAGCTTCTGCGCATGTCCCAGCACGATCACTGCCTCGGCATTCTTGCCGCTCCTAAGCAGAGTCGTCGCAAGTTGCGAGGTCATAAAATACCAATCCGCATCTGGGTGAAGAGGGCGGTCGTTGGCGAACGTTCCGTAGACCTCATAGGCGGTGTCCACATTGCTTTGGGCGAGTTCGACCAAGACGCGGTAGCGCTTGAGCAGCAGCTCCGGCGCGTTCTCGTACGATTTTCCGATCTGCACGATCAGACCGTCTAGTTTGGCATTCTGCTTGGTCGCCAAGTAGATCTTAAGGAGGTTGGTCTGCGCTTTGAGCGCTTGGTTCTCGCTGGGGTTCTGCGCAAGCAAGCCGAGAAGTGTCGCCTCGGCTTCCTGCCATTTTTTCAGGCGCACATAGGCGCTGCTGGTCACCTCGAGGGCGAGCAGGCGTTGTTCCGGATTCGCTGGAGGGGTGACGTTCAGCGCTTTCGCGGCTTCGGCAATGCTCTGCTGGTATTTTCCCAATGCCAGCAATGTGCTGGCTCTGCATAGGGTGAGGGCGTTCTTGAAATAGGGGTCGCTCAATCCCTGGGAATGTTTAGCGTGGAGATCGAGAGCCTGCTGGGCCTCCTGTGGCCTGCCTCCTCGGATCAATGCCCTGGCAAGCAGAATGGATGCATCGGCAAAATCGGGGTCCTTTTGTCCAGTCGCCTTGCGATAGTCTTGGAAGAAGCGGGTCGCTGCGGGGAAGAATCCGCTCGCGAGTGCTTTCATGCCCTTTGCCCGGAGGGCGTACATTTGATCAGTGGCGGTTGGAGTGTTCGTTTTGACGGGCGCCTGGGCCTGGGCGATGGGGGACAGCGCCACCACATAGGCGAAAGTGCAGAGGGCGAGGACAACTCTTGTTGTGGGATTTTTTTTCATGCTTCCTTGACTCTGTCGCACGCGCTTTTCCCGATACTGATCAGCCTCTACTCAACGAGGCGCTAGTGTATGCGTCCACGCGCACTATACACTCTATTAGGGATTAAGGAGGGGAGCGGGCGCAAGCTCATGCCCCTCATTCCATCGTTGGCCGCTTGTCTTCTTCCCATTGGACGGCGGGGTTCGTCGGGGTACATTTGAGCGACGACGAAGACGCAGCGGCTATGGATCGCGTTTGCGCCGCATTTTCACTGTTCCCATGCAGCAGAAGGATGAACCATGGACAAGAATCTCAGAGACCGTAGTCTGGCGTACCACCTCAACCCGATTCCCGGCAAGATCGCACTTTCGACGACCAAGCCCTGCGAGACGGCCGACGATTTGTCCCTGGCCTACACGCCGGGCGTGGCGGATCCCTGTCTGGCGATCAAGGACGATCCGGACGCCGTGTGGGACTACACGGGCAAGGGCAACATGGTCGCCGTGGTTAGTGATGGAACGGCCGTGCTGGGCCTGGGCAGCATTGGTCCGGAAGCGGGTCTGCCCGTCATGGAGGGGAAGGCGGTTCTGTTCAAGCGTTTCGCCAACATCGATGCGTTCCCCGTGTGTGTGAAGAACGTGGAAGGTCCCGATGGCAAGACCGATCCGCAGAAGTTGATCGAGATCACGGCGGCGCTGGAGCCCACGTTTGGAGGCATCAATCTAGAGGATATCGGCGCGCCCGCCTGCTTCGAGGTGGAGACGGTGCTGAAGGGGTGCATGGGCATTCCCGTCTTTCATGATGATCAGCATGGCACTGCCATCATCTCGCTCGCGGGAATCCTCAACGCTCTGCCCATCGTGGGGAAGAGGATGGAGGATATCAAGGTCGTGGTGAATGGTGCGGGTGCGGCGGGCATTGCCTGCATCGAGTTCTACATCTCCGCCGGAGTGAAGCGCGAGAATGTGGTGATCTGCGATTCGAAGGGCGTTGTCTACAAGGGACGCACGGTCGGGATGAACACACAGAAGGAGAAGCTGGCTTCCGACACGGATGCGCGGACGCTTGCGGACGCCATGGTCGGCGCGGATGTCTTCCTGGGCGTGTCGGTCGAGAACTGCGTGAGCAAGGAGATGGTTGCAAGCATGGCGCCGCGCGCGGTTCTGTTCGCCATGGCCAACCCGATTCCCGAGATCTATCCAGCCGACGCGCTCGAGGCGGGTGCCGCCGTGGTGGGCACGGGGCGCACGGATTTCCCCAACCAGGTCAACAACGTACTTGGTTTTCCGGGCATCTTCCGCGGCGCGCTCGACACGAGAGCATTGGACATCAACGAGGAGATGAAGCTGGCAGCCGCCCACGCGCTGGCCGAGATTGCCTGCGAGCCCGTTCCCGAGGATGTGAAGGCGTACTTGGCGAAAGCCTATCCTGAGGATGCCGCCGCAGGCATGTTCGATGGCGATCAGCCTGTGAAGGCGACCTATGTGATCCCGAAGCCCTTTGACCCGCGTGTGGTTCCACGCGTTGCCCGTCGAGTGGCCGAAGCAGCCATGGCGACTGGGCTGGCTCGCAAGAGCGTCGCGGACCTGGACGCCTACGAGCGGCGTCTCCTCGCAGATCTGACGCCAGAGGCCTAGGACGACGATGTGTGGAACGCCACC
>JAGLDW010000083.1 GCA_023145395.1 Lentisphaeria bacterium
GCCCTCCATGGGACAACGAATGCGCTTGCGGCGGCTCACGGGCTGTTCGGCTAGTCGGCGCCGGTGCCGGACGGGGCGTACTCGAGGCGGTAGATGCCGTCGCCGGGGATGATCAGCGCATTTCCCTTTGTCTCGAACCGAGCTTCCCCCGCGAGATCACCCACCGCGTTCAGTTTCATCAACCGCAACGGTTTGTCCTGCCACTTGTCCAGGCAACGGGCGGGTCGGATCAACACAGGCTCCTTGGTCTGCTCGATGTTGATCATCAATCCGTTCCGCCGCTGGCGCAGAGTCACTCGGCCATCGCTTCGCAGCGACCCAAAGTCATGCCTCCTGCCCCCACCATCGCAGAAGAGGTACTGTGCCAAACGGATCTCGGTGAGCGCGCGCCCATCGGTCAGCGCCTTGTACTGGAGGATGCGGGGCCCCTTGGCGAAGAAGCCGAATTGGGGCAGTCGGTAGGTTGTGTCTCCATCGCGCATATCGAACGGCTTGGCGCCAAAGTTCACGGTCACCGTTGTGCCATCGGCAAAGCGGGTTCGCTGCACATCCTTTTCCGGGGTCGCATATGCGAAATCCACCATTTCCTCGAAGCCGACCACCTCGTGAAGCTTGCAGGTGTTGCGGTAGCTTTCGAGCAATCGTGCACGTAGCTCCGGTTGCGCCCAATGGAAGCTGAAAGGTCTGTTCACCCAGTAGAGCGGAACCGTGCCGTAGAGAATGTTGAATGCGTCCTGTTTCGCGGTCAGCTCGGGCGCGGCGCCGTGGATGTGCCCCGTGCTCTCGCCCCAGTGCGAGGTACTGATCACACAATCCCCGAAGCACAGCTCCCACAGCGGCACACGCACCCGCTGGCCAAGCCCCCACTCGAGGTATTGCTTGGCGATGTCCTCCCGAGTCTGAGGCAGATTCTTGCCAGCGTGTCCAGCCGACCGGCCCCAGAAGGGACCACCACCCTGCATGCCTTCCCAGTAGTCGTAGATATCGACACCCCACCAGCGTCCCGTCTCGCCGCCGAGAACGAGCCCGAGTTCGTCGCCCATGTAGCGCGCCAGCGCACGCCTGGCGGCACGGTCTTCAGTCCGGGTCAAGGGATGCACGGAGCTGTGGCACTCGCGCAGATCCGAGGTCGTGGTGACGTCAAGGAAGCGGGCATTGCAGGGGTGTTTTTCGAGATCCCCTGGAATCCAGCGCTTCGCCACTTCGAGTTGGAGCGCCGTGCAACGCTTCATGTACTGGAATCTCTTGTCGAAGGCGAGCCAGCCCTTGCCTGCCTCGCCAGCGGCCGTGACCGGGCAATCGTCTGGGATCTTCACGTCGCCATAGCAGCCCTTGCGTCCCTTGGCGCAGTTTTCGTAGTCATCATATATGCTGATGAGGTAGCCCAGTTTCTTGATCTCCTGCATGTCCTTGCGCTTCGAGGCGGCGTTGACGATTGCGCGGTCGATGCCGGCGGTTTTCGCCTCGCGGCAGAACGCCAGCGACGCGTTGCCCCAGATGTCGGGCGCGCCCTGCAATCGCGCCACCTGCGGTTTCGTTTTCATCTTTTCCTTGAGCGTCTTCAACAAGCCCGTGTCCTTGGCGTAGCGGCGATAGCACTTGGCGGCTGCAACCATGCCGCCCTTGTCGACAAACACATAGCGGATGCGTCGAGCGGTTCGGAACGCGCCCTTGCTGTCGCGACAATGG
Source organism: Lentisphaeria bacterium (assembly GCA_023145395.1). GTDB lineage: Bacteria > Verrucomicrobiota > Lentisphaeria > Oligosphaerales > Lenti-02 > JAGLDW01. The sequence continues at coordinate 1,690 of JAGLDW010000083.1, forward strand.
ATGCTTGGCGCCAGCAATTCGGACTCCTGCAATTTGACTGGATCGAACTTCACATTCATATCGTCTGGATTCTCGCCGATGATGAGATATCCCCTGTCGCCATCGACGAGGCCGACCCAGGGCAGCGGCAAGTCTCCGAGACGCAACAACCGACGCGTCCAGGAAAGATCGCCAACGGGCAAGGCAAGGCCGTTGCTGTACGAAAGGGCGAACAACAGCGCCGCGTCCGCGCTGTAGCCCAGCAGCGGAGGAAGCACCCGGAAACTTGTGAGCTTGGCTTGTCGATCCGGCAGATCGGCTTCGACGAGGACTTCGGGCGCGTTGCTGGCCAGCTCGACGGTGAACGTCACAGCCAAAGACGCACCTTGCTCGGGCACGCGGTCGGACGTGAAGCGGATGCCCGGACGCCCGTCACTGAGCTTGCTCACATCCCGAAGCACAGGATTCGATTGCACGGCGGTCACGGTCCGAGACTCGGAAAGGACGGCTTTGGCGAATGTTTCCGGCCATGAATGACGCCAGGTGGTGGGAAAATAGAGCTGCCCTTCCCGGTTGCCACCGGCTGCATCCGCGTCGTTGATGCCAAGGGCGAAGCGGAACTCCCTTCCCGGCTTTGCCTTGTCGATCAGCTTCTCCAGGGGCAGCCGCATCTCCACGGCATAGCCTTTCGTGGTCCGTTTCATCTGTGCCTGCGCCCCGGTGACAGTCGCGTCGCTGCACCAGAACACGACCTGGGCGCCATCGGGCCGCAATGCGCACTGTGTGTCGTCGATCCAGAACTCGATCGAATCCCACAACCACCATTGGCTCTCGTCGGCTTTGGCGAATCTCAGCTTGTCGTCCCGCACTTCGACAACGAGATGGAGCGTAGCGGCATCCCAACGCAGACGCACGGTTGCAGATAGGTCGTGCGGACCTTCGGTCTGCACAGCGTGGGCCACCATGTCGTGCGTCAACTCCAGGTTGACCGCTGTGCCCCAGTTGCTGGGAGCGCCGTCGATGGTCAGGGGCCGGCCAAGTCGCGGAATGCGCAGTTGAGGTGGGGTCAGCGCTTTCTGGGGCGCAGAAAGCCAGCTGTGCCCCACTCTCTTGTCCGTCACCGAAATCCGTCCGTCGGACACGCGTAGCTCGACCTTCAGCTGCTCGTTTTCCAGCAGCCAGGTATCGCCATGCCGATCCACCCCGGTGCCAGCCCGGGACACGCTCGCCATACTGCACAGGATCACGCCTAGGCCAAGAGCGAAAACTCTGCCCACCATGTGTCGGCCCTCATCTTGGATGCACATCACACTGCGAACACCGCGAAACACACCATAGATTGGCTCCCCAGGACCGACATGCAAGCGGGACAAAGACACAGCCCGGTCTGAAGACCAGCGCTACATGTCTGCGAACTCCGCAGGTCCGGAAGGATACCGTTCCTGCTGAGCCACAGTCATCCCACAGGATGACGGAGTGGTGGAGTGGTGGAGTACTGGAGGTATGGAGTGCTGCTCTTGAGCTCGAACTGCGCTGTGGTGCGGCCTCTGAAAGCCAATCGACTGGGAATGGGAGTTTGCACTTTGACTTCATCGCTGGCCGAGAACATGGGGGGCGCGGTGCGAGACAGCCCGATTCCGGTCACAGCGTCCATCCCTGCTTCGGCTGTGTCCACTTCCCGAATGCCCGTGCGCCGCCTCGCCCCGTAGGGCTGTGTCCCTTTTGCCCTCTGATTTCGTTGCTTCACTCGGGACACACCTTAAGTGTGCCCACTCGCTTGCGCCTCGTCAGGAACCAAAATGAACAGCAGCAAA
>JAGLDW010000830.1 GCA_023145395.1 Lentisphaeria bacterium
CCGGTGGAGCGATGATTTGGACGACTGGGAGAAAGGAAGCCACTTGCGCCTCCTTTCCCAGTTCCCACGCCCACTGCCGTGACGGCAGTGGGCGTGGGAAACCGGATTCCAGACGAGAAGATCCAGGAGCACGACGAATGGGACACGCGACGATTCTGCGAGGTGGGCGGTTGATTGACCCGGTGAACGGGATCGACGAAATCCGCGATGTCGCGTTCCGGGACGGAGTGATGGCGCCCCCTGAATCGGCCGGGGGTGCGGAGATTCTGGATGTCTCTGGACTTGTGATTGCTCCTGGTTTCGTGGACTTGCATGTTCACCTTCGCGACCCGGGGCAGACGCACAAGGAGGACATGGGCACCTGCACGCTTGCCGCTGTGCACGGGGGCTTCACCACGGTCCTGGGGATGCCGAACACCAGGCCTCCTGCAGATTGTCCGGAGGTCGTGGCGGATATTCTCGAACGCGCCGTAGCCCAGGCGCATTGCCAGGTGCTGCAGACGGGTGCTTTGTCCGTTGGTCGGTGGGGCAAGGAACTGACGGACTATGCTGCGTTGAAGGCGGCGGGCGCAACGGTTCTTACGGACGATGGTTCGTGCATCCAGGACGCGGCTCTCATGCTGCAGGCTCTGCAACGTGCCAAGGCGTGTGGTTTGCCGGTGATCGAGCATTGCGAGGATGATGCCGTTTGCGCGGGTGGAGTGATGCATCACGGCACCGTCTCGGAGCGTCTTGGCCTGCCAGGACAGCGCTATGCGACGGAGGATCTGATTGTCGCCAGGGATGCCGTGTTGTCCGCCGAGGCGGACTGGCCCATCCATGTGCAGCACATTAGTACGGCGGGCGCGGTCGAGATGGTGCGGCGGGCGCAGGCGCGCGGAATCCGTATGACCGCCGAGGCCGCTCCCCATCACATTCTTCTCACGGACGAAGCGGTGGAGAAATATGGAACCAACGCGAAGATGAATCCCCCTCTGCGGGAGGAGACTGACCGCCTTGCGATTCTCGAAGGACTGCGCGACGGCACGATCACTGCGATTGCGACGGACCACGCACCGCATACCGCGGAGGAGAAGGCGGCGGGCATGGAAACGGCACCGGCCGGGATTATTGGACTCGAGGCCGTTGTCCCATTGTGTCTGACGGCGCTGGTGCATGGGGGAGTGCTCACGCTGCCTCAGTTCATTTCGACACTCACGCGCGGTCCGCGGGAGGTTCTGGGCCTGCCCGTTGGCTCGCTGGAGACCGGTGCGGTCGCGGATCTCGTGCTGCTGGATGTTGATCACGAACACGAGTTGTGTGTGGCGGACTTCCATTCGCGCTCGCTGAACTGCCCGTACGACGGATGGTCCTGCCGGGGCCGAGCGGTCGGCACGCTGTTTCATGGATGCTGGGCGGTTTCCCCACGCGTCTGAATGGAGAGCAACCATGCCTAGCACATACAACGGAATTGGCACGCACTACTACGGCAAGAAGAATCTGCGCGTCGAGAAGTCCGCCTGTGAATCCTGCGAAAACCAAGTGGAGTTGCGGAACTACGAGACTCGGCTGTGGTTCGTGGTCCTCTTCATCCCGGTGATCCCTCTGGGGTGCAGGCAGATCCTGGACTATTGCCCAAGGTGCACGTGTCACCGCGCTCTGCCGTTGGGCGAGTGGGAGAAACTGCGTGGCGAAACCACGTCCAAGGCGTTGGAGGAGTTCGCGGAGAAACCGACTGACGCCGAGGCCGCCATTGGTGCGCACGATGCGTTTGCCAGGGGAGGAATGACCGAAGACGCCCGCAAGCTGGCGACGGAGTTACGCACGCGGTTTATGGGTGACACTGCAGTGCAGATGTATCTCGGCGCATGGTATGAACGCCTTGGCGAAGATCAGGAAGCGGACGCGTGTTTCACGGCGGCGTTGGCGGCGGATCCGGAGGATCCCTATGCGCGCCGGGCAGTGGCGATGGGGTTGATTGCGGATGGTCAGCTTACGAGGGCGGGCGAGCTGCTCGCCTGCATGGATACGCCTGGCGAGCATCAGGAACCCACGGCGCTCTGTATGCTCGCCATAGCCCACCAGAGCCAGGAGGAGCACGAAGAGGCGTTACGCGTCTTCGAGATCGTCTGCAAGCATTTCCCCGAGCTGGTGCAGAAGGACAAGAAACTGAGGAAGACCATCGCGGTTAGCGAGAAGGCGTTGGGACTCGATGGATCCATAGTGCCAGCACGCACGTTGAACCTCAAACCACTCATTGGCTTGGGGGTGGCGTTCGCCGTCTTGCTCACGGCTTTCATGATCGCGAACTTCTATCTGAAGACCCACCGGAAACTGTATTTGGTGAACATGCTGCCGGTGCCGGCGTCCGTGCGGATCGATGGGCTTGACTCGACGTGGAACCTCCCGCCCAGACGCCACGAGGACGTCTCTGTTCCCGAGGGAACCCTAACAGCGATGGTCAAGGTGATGGGGAGGGTGCCGGAGACGGTTGAGTTCGAAATGGCCAATGGC
>JAGLDW010000831.1 GCA_023145395.1 Lentisphaeria bacterium
AGACGGTTGAGTTCGAAATAGGCAATGGCCTTTTCGAGCGCTTCTTCGGCAAGGATGTCAGGGTGCTGAATGTCGCACGTGGCGCGGTGCTTCTCTGGGAGCAGACTGAGTACACGGTCAACGCGGACAGAGACTATCGCCTCATCGTGGGGCAGAGCGCCATATGGCAGCGAGACATCCACTACGTGTTTGAGCCTTTTCCCGAGCAACTCAGCACCGAATCCTCGAGGGTGGTGAAGCGGCGGCTTTCTATCCTGCGGCAGACTCCGCAGGAGATGGTCGAGATCCTCGCCTCGCAGGATGTGGACAGCCGACTGGTGCTCGACTATCTGGAGACCCATTTGCTTGCGCTGCCCAATAGCCTGGATCTGCTCGTTTCCTATGGTGGTCTGGCGATGAACAACAACCAGCAAGAACGGATGGAGACCTTCCTCAAAGCGGGCTTGGACTTGCGTCCGGTAGCTGTGGAATGGCATCGCTCCTATCAGGGACTTCCGCAGCGCCCGGACACGGCGGACGGGTTGCGGAAGACCTATGACGCCCTGCTGGCCGAGAGTCCCAACGACAGTGCCCTGCACTATCTGCGGGGACGCGTGGCAAAGGATAGTGCCACACGCTTAGCCTGTTTTCGCAAGGCGGAGGAACTGGACTCTCGCAATGCCTATCCCGTATTTGCCAGAGCCTATGAACTGACTGGGCTGGGGCGTTTTATCGAAGCCGAAACCGCCTGTGAACAAGCACGGAAGATCGAGCCGGAATCGAACAAATTTCAGGTGTATCTGCGCGACCTTAGGCTGGCTGTCGGGAAAGTGGATCTTGTCGAATCCGAGCTGGCCAGAATTGTGCAGACGGCATCGGGTGATTATGTCTCCGCTTCCCTGCTAGTTGCACTGCGGATCCGCAGAGGCGATCTTGCGGGAGCGGAGGCGGCGCAAGAGATGGTTCTTGGCGCCGTGGCGAAGCAGGCCGAGGAGATCCGTCCGCTGTTCGTGACTTGGGCGCACATGTCCTATGCCTATCAGAAGGGGGGTATGGACGAATACGCGCGCCTTGCCGCTGCGGCGTCCGAGACGCAGGGAGCAAGTTCCATGAGGATTATCCATCTGGAGCGGGGTGCTCCCGCCGAGGCGGTGAAATGCATGCCTCGGGACCAGCTGCGCGCCGACTCTCTTCTCGAGACGAGCATGGCTTGGGCGCGGGCCGGAGACCAGGCCCAGGCACGCGCTTGCTTGGAGGAGGGGTTCAAGAAGTTGTGTTTCGAGACCGACGACGGTGCACGGTTGTTCGCGCTCTGGCAGGCTGACGGTGTGAAGGGCGTGGCGAAGAGTATCACGGAGCTTTCGATTCAGCCTCGCCGCCGTCGCCTTGTTTGCGGAGCCTTGGCCGGAGTTGCCCTGCAACCGCTGCGTGCCAAGCTCATTGGAGAAGCCCGTCGCTGCAATTTCAACGTGGAGTATCCACATCGACTGGTCAAAAACTGTCTCGATGCCTTCGAACAACAATAGAACAATGAGTTTGGCGCAGGAACACACATCATGAAAAATCGATTGATGAGTATGACAAAGCACTTTTCCTCCATGATCCGTCCCTTGGGGCTCGTGGCCTGCCTATGCGTTCTGACCGGGTGCGTGATGGAACCCATCACGGGCCGCCGCCGCCTCATATTGACGCCGATGTCGATGGAGACGGAGTTGGGGCTGCAAGCGTGGAGCGAGACGCTAAAAAAGGAGCGTTTGAGCACCAATGCCTCCCGCACGGCGGCGGTCACTCGAGTGGGTGATGCACTCAAGAAAACCGTGAAGGCGAGCGGCTATGACTGGGAGTTCAAGCTGTTTGAATCCAAGCAGGCCAATGCATTTTGTCTCCCGGGCGGGAAGATCGCCGTCTATGAGGGATTGTTCGATTTTCTCCGCAACGATGCCGAGTTGGCCGCTGTCGTGGGGCATGAGATTGCACATGCGACCGCGCGTCACGGTGGCGAGCGGATGACGCAGGCGCTGGCCGTGAACTTGGGAACTGCCGCATTGCTCTATGCCACGAGCGGGCAGGGGGCGGAACAGCAGCAGCGCTGGCTGTTGGCCTACACGGGCATCAGCAATCTTGGGGTCATTCTTCCCTACAGCCGAGTCCACGAATACGCCGCCGACCGAATCGGCCTGATCTACATGGCCCGTGCGGGGTACGATCCTCGGGCGGCTGTGAACTTCTGGACAAGTTTCGCCGCAGGCAAGGGCAAGCAGTCGGCCATCTCCGAGTTTCTTTCCACGCATCCACTTGGCGAGAAACGCATTGCCAAACTCAAGGAGCATATGGGGCAAGCCTTGGCCGAATATCGAAAAGCTCCAAAACGCCATGGCTACGGTCAAACGTATTGATTCGAGTAACACTATGCGAATAGCCGTGATCGCCGCCCTCCTTCTGGGCACATTCAGTTCCATAGCACAGGGAAATGTGCTCTTGCACCTGTCTCTCGACGGAGAGGCGCGCGTCGTGCGGCCCGAAGTGCCAGCGGGCCTTTCGGGGGTCTACTACCCGACGTCTGACGCGGATCAGGACAAGGCGGAGTTCTCTGATCCTGCCCAGTACCGTGTGACTGGCCACCGCGGCCGCGCATTGCGCTTCCGCCGCGATTTGCAGAGCCGGGCCGAGTTTCCGGAATGGCATCTCGGCAAGTCGGAGACACAGCTCTGCGTCCGCCTCCGAATTAAGCCGGCACGCCACCACATTGGTGTGCTCGCGAGCTGCAAGACCGATAGCGACACGAATGGTTTCGCGCTCTTTCTCTGGGGAAACCGACTTCGTTTCCAGTTCGGCGATGGTACGGCTTCACAGTCCGTCGAGGGCAAAGCCGCCTTCTACACCGGCAAGTGGCGTCAGGTGGAAGCACGCTTCGACGCTGGCTTGGTGACGCTGTTTCTGGATGGCCGCGAAATCGCCCGAGAGCAGACGACGATGACACAGGTCACGCCGGGCAAGCGAGGCCTCTTCCTCGGCGCCTATCCCATATCCGGGCGTGGTCGCAAGGCGTATGCCTACGACGGGGATCTCGACGACATCGTCGTCAGTCGACGGCCGCACGAATCATCCTCGGAGACGCCTGCCGACGCCGTTGCGCCTGCTCCGGCCATCGAGGTGCTGGCTGAACCCATCACTGGCAACGAACAGCATTTTGGCAAGTCGGTGTTCCACACCTTCCATGGGCATCCAGTGCCCTTGAGTTTTCTGTTCCGAGGTGATCCGAACCGTTGCCGCCAGCCATCTTTCATTCTCTATCTGCCTGTGGGAATCCGCTTGCGCGAGGCGTTCTCGAGCAACCACAATGGTCTGGACCAGGTCGTGACATTCGCCAGACGCCAAGTCACACCAAAACTCGTGCGCCTGGAGTCGCAAAGCTATGATCTCACTCACGGACTAGCCACTCGCTATGGCAAAGGAGAGATCCTCACCATCGCTTTGGACACGGAACCGGGAGAGGTGCGCAAAGCCGAACTCGGCTGGGCAATCGTGAACGACGGACATGAGGGACCGAGACAGTGCGTGCAGATTCGTTTCCTCCCCCCTCCCGCCGACGACTATGAAAAAGGCGAGTTCGAGATCATGGCCTGGTCCTTCGCGGATGACATGGCCTTCTTCGATCCCGAGTTGTTCCAGGATGTCGCGCAGCTCTACA
>JAGLDW010000832.1 GCA_023145395.1 Lentisphaeria bacterium
CGCGCCGCGCTCGATCTGCTACTGCGGAAGCAGGGATTCACTCTCTACGATGTAAGTCTCTGGCACGGCCCCATTGGCAACAAGCCAACCGACGAGGTGCCTTCCGCGACCATGCGCAAAGGCGGCAAACCCGATCCCCGCCATCTTTGCCCAACCGCCATGCTCGCTTCGGAAACGTTCCGCCGACAGTATGAAGAGCATGTCAAGAAACGGTTGTGCCCGCCGCAGCAGGGCGACTGGGTCGCCATCGATTTCGAGCCATGGGGCCTACCGACAAAGATCTGCTACTGCGACCGCTGCCTCGACCGGTTCCGGAATGCCGCCAAACTCCCGGAAAATGTCGACAATCAACAACTGCGAAAGAAGATCTGGGACTACCAGGACGAATGGGCGCGGTTCTGGACCCGGACGACCGCGGATATCACAGGCATGATGGCAGCAGCGGCCCGCAAGGTCGATCCGCGATTGCGCATTGTGGACTACACCTACGCCTTTGAGTACGAGTCACCCACTCTCATGCGGCGCTTTTGGAGTATACCCAAGGATCCGCGGTTCGTCGAAGAAGTGGTTGATGAATCCATGCTCAGCTTCTATCACTTGAACGATCGCAAGGCGTTTGACATGCTCGCGTTGAATCTGCGGCATTTGCGGAAACCGGTCAGTGTCATTGTCAGCTTGAGCCGCGCAAACGCTGCCCAAGGCAGCTACACGACGCCCGAGGAGAGCTTGTCACCGCAACGGCTGAAGCAAAAGGTGTTGCTTTGCGCCGCTCAAGGTGTGCGCAAGGTCAATCTCTTCCCCGGCCGCTATATCGATGGCATGCACCACCAGGCCATGGGAGAAGCCAGTCGTCTTGTGTGGACACACGAGCGGTTCTACTTCCAAGGGCAACGCAGCGATGACACCATAGCTTTGACATTCGAGTCAGGCGTTGTGCCGACGCAGGATGTCGTCGCGCACACCGTTTGGAGTGCTGGCACCGAGAGTCTGCTCACGCTCTTCAACTTCTCGGGTGACCCGATAACCATCGTCACCCACATCACCGCGCCCGTGACGAGCATCAACGCAAGCGATGGTCAGCCGGTCGTAGTGGACGTGCCGAAGAAGACGGCGACCATCACCCTCCAGCCACATGGCACCCGCTTGGTCATGGTCCGGCATTGACGAAAATGCATCTTAGTGTGGTCGCTCCGGATCGCCAGGCAAGCATGCCTGGCCACTCTCCGAATCAGGCCTCGCCCTATGCTCCAAGTGTTTTCTTGAGCAGTGGCAGTATGAGCTCGCGGACTTCCAACGGAAGTTCGAACAAAGGACGGTCGGATTTGGTCTTGATTGCCTGGATCGCGCAGCTCAAACTCCGCAAAGCGATTGCAAGCTCCTCGACGCCGCGTCCCGCTTCCTGCCACGCATCGTTCCAGGCATCCAACTGCGTCGGCGAATAGTCCCCCGCATCAAGAAACTCAATCGAACGGGTTAGACCGTTACAGAGTTTGGCGCAGGCATCGTGCTTGACATAGATCGAAACAAGATCCGATACATAGGAAGCCCAGTCGCAGTGTCCCTTTCGCAACACGACTTTCAGCAGGTCATGGGGTGTCCCCCCATAGTACTCTGCGGTTGGTTCCCCCTCCTCAAACGCTCGTGTCAAAGCAGCCATAGCATCCGCCCTGGAACCAATCGGGATGATCGACTCCGGGAGAAAGAACATGGCCTCCCTACGGATTTGCGCGGGGAACGCAGTTTCTTCAATCAGAGCTGAATAGTCTCTCAAGGACCGTTCAAATTCCTCCCCATGCCAATAGGTGGCGGCGCTATTGACTAGTGCCATCGCACGTCGGCCCGCCGGTGCATCTGGCATCCCGATGACTGCGGTATAATCGGCCAATCCCAACTTGGTTTTCCCCTGCTGAACGTATGTGGCACCGCGATTGACTAGCGCCAAAGCACGTTGGGCCGCAGGAGTGTCGGTCATCCCAATGACTGCGGTGTAGTCGGCCAATCCCAACTTGGTTTTCCCCTGCTGGCCGTGGGTGACACCGCGGTTTACTAGCGCTTTCGCGCGTTGATCCGGCGGAGCGTCGGTCATTTCGATGACTGCGGTATAGTCGGCCAATCCCAACTTGATTCTTCCCTGCTGATCGTAGGTTATACCGCGGTTGACTAGTGTCTTCGCGCGTTGATCCACCGGAGCGTCGGTCATTTCGATGACTGCGGTAAAATCGGCCAATGCCATCCTATTCTCTTCTTGCCGACCGTAGGTGACACCGCGATTGACTAGCGCCATCGCGCGTTGCTCCGCCGGTGCATCGGTCATTTCGATGACTGCGGTAAAATCGGCCAATGCCACCCCATTCTCTTCTTGCCGACCGTAGGTGACACCGCGATTGACTAGTGCCATCGCGCGTTGCTCCGCCGGTGCGTCTGTCATCTCGATGGCTGCCGTAGAGTCGATCAATGCCAACTTGGTTTTCCCTTGCTCGCCATAGGTGGCACCGCGATTGACTAGCGCCAAAGCACGTTGGGCCGCCGGTGCGTCGGTCATTTTGATGACTGCGGCATAGTCGGCCAATGCCAACTTGGTTTTCCCTTGCTCGCCATAGATGACACCGCGATTGACTAGCGCACTCGCATGTTGGGCCACCGTTCCATCTGTCATCTCGACTAGGTCCGTTAGGCAAGACAATGCCGCATCAGGCCGCCCCGCACGGTAACGGATATACGCTTCTTTGAGCAGCCCACCCGCATGATCCATGCAGGCGAGTTCCTCTGCCAGGAACAATGCATCGTCAAACCGTTTGCTGCCCAGCTTTTCCTCGATATCCTGATCGAATTCTTGTCGGATTCTGGTTTCAAATCTGTCGTCGAGTTTGAGAGCGTGCATTCGATACAGATCTGCTCGCGTTCCCGGGATTGATGCCCCCTTAGCTGTCTGAAGTGCTTCCATGGGGAACCAGGCGCGGAGGAACATGGAAATCAATCGCAACGGGCGTCCGCGTTGGTTCTTGACTTCCAGACACAGCCGCATGAGGGGTTCAGCCATTTCATAGTAGGACTCTTTTCCACGCCTTTGGGATGTGACGTAGCGCTTCCGCTTGAGTTCGCCCAATTGCTTTGAGCAGTTGCGCTCTGGAATGAAAGTGTCCTCCGCAACGGATTTCACGGTCATGGCACCATCAGCATTGCATAGGCATTGGACGATCCGGGCTTGCTGAGGGGACAAGGAACGGACACGCTCCTGGAAGTAGGGGGTCAACTCTTCCGCCAGTTGCTCGAAGGCGGCAACCAGGTCGTCCAGAGACTCCCTGGTTAGAAACTCCGACAGCAAGATGTACATACGGTGATTGCCGCCAGCCAGATGCCGCAGGGCACGAACGCGGTATCGGCCCTCGTTGGTGCTCAGAAACTCGATCAAATCACGGTTGTCATACTCGTGTGCAACCTTGGCGATGAGTTGTAGTGCGTGTTCGACAGACAGCGGCTTGAGATGATGAATGTCGAAGAATCCGAAGAATGCTTCGTTGCGGTCGGAAATGCCCTCGAATAGCTGCTGCGAGGTGGCCAGTGTGGCAACTTTCCCGGTCTCCTGAAGGAAGGCACGCCACTTTTTCTGCCCAGTGTCACCCAGTCCATGGAAGGCACGGTCGAGGTTTTCCATCATGATAAGCAGATTGCGACCATCCAACCTTCTGGCAATATCGTGAAGGATGGCCTCGGCCGCATCGTCCGGCGGTAGCAATCGTACTGGCGAGCGGAAATCAGCGTCAAATTCGGCGGGATACTCGACGGCCAACTGGTTGGCTATCTCAAGCGCAAGATCGATCATGCCCGTGATAATGACATCTTCGCCCAGCCAGGCGATCCGCATGCTGTCCGCCAAATCCGCGTTCTGATGCAACCTGAACTGTGCGAGCGTCAGGAAATGGGTTTTTCCACTGCCTCTGGGTCCGATCAACAAGATATGATGCTTGTCACCCGTGGACATGCTGCGCACCAGCCGCCTCACAAGCGTACTGAGCAGCTTCTCCCGCTGAACCAGGATGCGTTCAAGCACCTCTGGATCCGTGTTGCTCGGAGTGTAGGATGAAATCGATGGGCGTTGCTTCATGATGACAGTCCTCGCGCAAGAACCCACCACTTCTTGATCAAGGGGAAGCGGAATGAGTATCGCTTCTGGTCGTCGCAAATGAGATAGTGATCCTGAGACAGATTGCGCAGCAATTCAATCACCAGATCCCGATCTTCCACCGGTACCGATGCCTTGATGGCGGCGCAGACTTGGTCAATGCTCTGTGCCATCTCGCAGGTCGCCAGTACATCCAGCATGCTTGTGACAACCGCTGCCTTGCTCAGAGTGTTCCGGTCTCCAGTATTGACATTTCCGGGGTAGTAGATCGGGACTCGCGTCCGAAAATGCTCCATCTCCCAGAAATCGTTGTCGTCCGTCAGATGCAACAGAACTTGCTGCTGCACACTCTTGGGAGTGACAGGGGAGGCTGCGAATGCAAGACGCATCACCACTCGCTCGATGTAGAACGGCACTCGGTCCGTCAGTGTGACGAGTTCCGCGGCGACATCTTCGACGGAGCTGCACTCGACCTTCTCCTCGTCGAGCAGACCCCTGGCCAGGTCCAAAGCGTCGGCGTGTGCGAGTGGCCCAATCTCAACGGTCTCCATCTCGTTTGTGGGTTGGCTCGCGTATTCATTGCCTCGAAGGGAGTCGATCACGTGATGCAGGCCAATGGATCCCGTGTAGACCATTCTCAGGTTGTCGTGCTCCGAGCGCATGGCACGCAGCGAATCAAGTATTGCCAAAGCCGCGTTCTCGCTGCTGTCTTCACCCTTCTCCCTGACCACAATCTTCTGGAGCATGTAGGGCATCTCATCGAGCAGGAAAAGCAGCGTGGATTCGGGGTGGTTTTCACAAACACAGGCAAGGGCTTTCTCCAGAGCGGGCTGCCATCGGTCCTTGTTGTACTGGGGGATCTTGACCACGCCGCCAATCTCGGTCCCACCAACCGCCTCCATCAGCGATTTGAATCCGCCCATGGCGCGATTTGTCTTTGTGAGTAGCTCACGAACTTGGCCAAGTAATATCTCGACAAAACGTTGCGGGGAGTCAATCTTCTCTAGATCGAGGTATCGAACGATGATTCCATCCGGCGCCTCCGCCTGCATCTTTTTCATGACCGTGGTCTTGCCAATGCGGCGTTCCGCTGTGAAAACAACCGAATAGCGATTCAGCAGACGCCAGATCTGGGCAATCAGTCGATCGCGCCCCACTACGTTTTCAGGTGCAAGCTGTGACGACATATCGAGCTCCTTGTTTATGTACGACACATATATCGTACACCGGATTCGTCGTACGTCAAGAGTGTTATGGATAAAGTCTGCTTGTGATTAGTCACCGCCAATGCGCGGCTACCGGGGGCGTTGGCATCCCGTGTGTGCGGGTCCGTGGAGCGCGGCCGCTGAGACATCGACCCTCCAGGATTTGCGGAGTTCGCAGTGCACGGCGGTCGGGGGCGACACGCCCTCCAGGGTGTGCGGAGTTCGCAGGGCGCGGCGGTCCGGGGGGGTCTCAGCGTGGTCGGCCGATCAGTCGGCGAAGGATGCCGCATGCTTCGCCCAGCCGGTCCTTCATGTCGCC
>JAGLDW010000833.1 GCA_023145395.1 Lentisphaeria bacterium
GGTGGTCTTGAGAAGAGTAGGGACATGCCTGCGAGAACGCTGCGTTTCTGGAGATGACATTGGCGAAAGAACGAAAACGAAAGCGGTTCAATCCGTTCGTGTATTTCACCCGCTCCCCCGGTTGGGTGGCATGGGTGTTCACCGTGCTTGTGCGCTTGATCGTGCGGACATGCCGGTTCGAGATCAAGGATCCTGCCGGGGTGCTGAAGATGGAGTGCTGGCCAGTGGTTTGCGCCACTTGGCACAACCGCATCGTCTTCCTGGGCGCCTTCGTGCCGCCGCCCACCCGGCGTGCCAGCACCGTCCTGGTCAGCAAGTCGAGGGATGGCGAATACGCGGCCGAGTTTGCCCGAAAACTAGGGCTTAGCGTGGCGCGGGGTTCCTCAAGCCGGGGAGGAGTCGGGGGGGCGCTGGGTCTGCAGCGGGCCGCAGAGGCTGGCCAGACGATTCTGATGACCGTGGATGGTCCGAGAGGGCCAAAATACTCAGTGAAACCAGGTGCCATCCAGCTTGCCGTAAGGCATGGCATGCCGATTGTCCCGTTTATGTTCAACGCGCCACATCGTTGGGAGCTGAAAAGCTGGGACAACACGCAGTTCCCAAAACCGTTCTCCCGGGTTGAGGTGATCGTTGGCGATCCCCTCTATATCGAGGACAGTGAGGAAAGCACGCGCGAGACCGTGCGCGAGGCGCTCCTGGCCATCACGGACGATGCCCGAGCATAACCCAACTCGCCCAGTGGCTCGGGACCTCCGGGACCGAGGGCGTGCCTCAAAGCTCGAACTTCATACCCGTGTAGGCGATGTGACACGTCATATCCGAACCGGCATCGCGAATGACTTCCCGCGCGTGCACCAGCATCTCGTCAGCCTGCTCGTCCGTGCGGTCCTGGTTGATGTGCCACAGAACAAGCTGCTTCACACCCGCGTCCAACGCCAGGCGAATGGTCTCCAGATAGATGGAATGTCCCCAGCCCTTGGAGAAGGCCTCGTATTCTCGGGGAAGATACTCGCCATCGTGGAAGAGCAAATCCACACCGCGGAAGGCTTCGACGTACTGATCGTAGGACAATCCGCCGGGGTGATCGAACTCGGGCTCGTTGTCCGGCAGAAAGGCGATCGTGGGTCCACCCTCGTCAAAAATGAAACCGCATCCCCCGTCGGGATGCGAGAGCGGGAGAAGACGGCAGTTGAAGTTGCCTATCTGGAGCTCGTCCCCATCGTTATCCCCGATGATGATGTCGGCGGCCACATCGTGGAACTCCACCGGGAAGAAGGGGGGCTGCATCGTCGTCTTCAGAATGCTCCTGATGCTTTTGGTGGCGCAACGGCACCCGTGAAACTCAACCACGTTTCCCGGACGATACATGAACTTGAAGAAGGGCAGGCCCAGGAGATGGTCCCAATGAGCGTGCGTGAGCAGGAAGGTGACCTTTTCCCGCTTGTCCTTAAGCAGAAGGTTTCCCAGCCGCCGCACACCCGTGCCCGCGTCCAGAATAAAGGTCTGGCCATCGTTCGTCACGATCTCCATGCATGTAGTATCTCCGCCATAGCGCACGTACTCATGGCCGGACACGGGGGTTGAGCCTCGTGCGCCCCACACTGTCAGCTTCATGGAAGATCTCCAATTCCTGTCTTGTGCCTGTTGCGTTCTTCACATGAGTATAATATTCCCGCAGAGCGAATGCAACTAGCCAAGGCCGAGTGCAGCGGATCGCGCCTGCCCAGACCCGACCTCATCACTCGGACAGGCAGCGTATCAGGTGTTCTTTACGAACCAATCAGCGAGCCTCGCAAGTTCGTCGCGACTGCCACCAAGACAGTAGACGACCTTCTCCGCACCCAGTTCCCCGTGCATGATTTTCGCCTGTTCGCAGTCAAGCCCGTAGATCTGCAGTCCCTTGCCGGCAGCCCGGCACTGCTGCAGGACGTCGAGCCACTGCCACATCGGTTTCTGTCCAGCTCCGGAAACCCATTGGATGACATCGATGTCCGGGATGGCCAGGATCTGGTCGAGATGGGGCAGAGCCTCGGGACCGTCCAAGTGGTAGACGCAGTGATCCAGGTAGGAAGCCTCCTCCGCGAGTGCCGGAAGGATGAATCTACGACTCGTCTCGGGGCTCACCAGACAAATGAAATCGCACTGGATTGTGGCCATCCGCCCGGGGGACCAGAAAGGCGTCCAGCCGATCGTGCCCGTCTCCGCGGACATGCCCCCCGACTGGTAGAGACCCTCATAGACAACGGAGAACAGCCGCCTGATCTCGAGCATCTTCTCGTCGAGCACGTCCGGAAAGTCCAGAAAGTCCATGCAGAATGTCTGCGGACTCCGCAGCGCGCTGAGGGCATCCGCATTGCCGTGCAAATCAATGGTGGCCACGAGGTACCGGCCTTTCGCATGCTCGGCCATCCTGCGGCTGTACTCCATCATTCGTTTCCAAGTGCTGTTCTCAGGCTCGATCCCGACCGTGAACGTGCGCCAGTCCTCGACGATGGGGTCCACCCAGTTGGTTCCCGGGGAGTCTGGAGAGTACTTGATGGGCGCCCCGCAAAACGCGGCGAACTGGTCGGGGCCAAAGTCGGGGCCAAAGTACGGAATGCTCTCGTACAGAAAATCGGTATGCTCCAACCAGCAATCGATCCGCCGCAACTGTTCCTCCCATTCGCCTGTGACCTCCCGCAAATAGCGTGAGACATTCGGATTGTCCTCAGGTCGAAGGGCATCGGCTCCGGCCTTTCGTGCTTGCGCGACGATCAGCGGCCTCCCCAGGTAAAGTTCGCCCTCCCAGAAATGCTCCCAGGCCTTGCATGTCTCCGAAAAATCTGGTTTGCACAGAAGTTCCATAGCACATTCCTTGTTGATCTCAGGGCTGAAGACACGCTCACCACAGACGAGAGGAACCATAGCGGACCGTCTGGCTGCGGCAACTTGCCCGTGCTGCCAATGTAAGGGTCCGCGCGGAGAGTTCTTCACATTCCACTACTGCCCATTGTGTGCGAGGACAAGCCGCATGCCATCGCGAGCTGGCCCGATCCCAGTGCCAGCCAATGCCTCGACTAGATCAGCCTGGGCTGGGCAGAGCGTGCGGGCCAGATGCGTGAGCAGAACTGTGTGCGCCTCCTTGAGCACTCCAGCGCGCACGAAAGCGCCCAGCATGAGTTCCACCATCTGCACGCTGTTGTGCTCGAAGATCCGAGCGTCGTCTTTGTGGAAACCTGTGGTGGCATCCCAGATGACCGCATCAAGGTGCATTTGCAGCAACGCGGTCCAGGTGTCGCGAGAGAGCCAGGCACCATCGGTTGCGTACAAGAATGCCGTTTCGCCCTTGGAAAAAACATAGTGCAGTGGCTGTTCGTCCCGAGTCCGCCCTTGGTGATTTGCCGACAGCGCGGTAGCCGAAAGCTCGCCGAAACAGAGGCTGCCACCAGGCAACACCGGTCTGAAGACCACACCCTCGACCAAATCGATGTCCTGCCTCAAAACGGGATGCGCGTGGACCGTGAGCAGGGTGCCTCTGGAGGCGTGGGCACAGGCGAGTCGCTGAAGTTCGGAAACGCAGAAATGATCGGGGTGTCCATGCGTGTAGACAACGTCGGTGAGCTTCTGCGGACATAGCCCAAGCGAAGCCGCATGCTCCACGACACCGGGCCCGCAGTCAATGAGAACATGTCCGTCAACGAGCAATGAGGCGGGTAGCCGACGCTCCCCATTCTCCGCCCGCACAGGCTCGTTGTCGGCGAGCCAGTCCGCAGCGCCCGTGCCTGTGAAGAGCAAGTCTATTTCTGCCCGATCCATTCACCAACTCCTTCTTGTTCTCACAGCGACACTCCATGCCTCCAGTTCCCCACCACTCCGTCATCCACGGATGACTGTATCCACATTTTTCTAAAAAAACACGAAAAAACTTTCCTTTTGCTGGAACCCATGCCCGTCTTGCAGGTCTATCACTGTAGAGCGACAACGACAACAGAATACGGACTCTCAAGACCCCGGCAGGTTCTCTCTTCCTCTCTCCTCTCTTACACAAGCCTGTCGGGGTTTCCTCTTTTCCTTATCCCCCACCTCTCCTTCTCTTTTTCGACGGCGTGAACTCCTGCGGAACAGGAGTAGAGTTCTGTCGATATTCTGTCACGCACGGTCCGCTGAGGTTTCTGCGGAGCTAGTTTTCTGCAAGCACGGTTTTGAGGAGAGAGGATGCCATGAAACGTTTCGACAGTCCCGGGCAGATCAAAGTGGGAACCATTGGCTACGGCGCCTCTTTCCAGATCGCCAAACACCATCTGAGCCAGATGAAATCCATCGGCATGGTGCCCACGGCCGTGGCGGACATCGACGAGAGTCGTCTGCCCGTCGCCCAGGAGGATTTTCCGGGCATCCAGACATTCTCGTCGGCCACTGAACTGCTAGCCAACTGCGACGTGGACGTGCTCGCAATCTGCACGCCCCACAACACGCATGCGGATCTGGCCATCGAGTGCATGGATGCGGGACGCCATGTGGTGACCGAAAAGCCCTTCGCCATCACGACGGACGAATGCAATGCGATGATCAAAGCGGTGAAGCGCAACGATGTCATGCTGTCCACCTATCACAATCGCCACTGGGACGGCTGGATTCTCTCCGCAGTGGAGAAGATTCGCGGCGGCATGATTGGCGATGTGGTACGCATCGAAGCCCACTCCTGCGGATTCCGCAAACCGCGTCAGTGGTGGCGCTCCTGCAAGTCCATTTCCGGCGGGATCATGTACGACTGGGGCGCGCACTACCTCGAATACGCGCTGCAATTGCTCGACGGGAATATGACGGAGGTCTACGGACACGCTCGATACGGATTCTGGAACAGCGAAACAGGCTACGGTGACGACAGCAATGAAGACGAAGCGCTGGCCGTGGTGCGTTTCGACAACAACCAGATGCTGACGCTGTTCATGTCGAACATCGACTCCACGCCCCGGCGAGGCATGCTGGAGGTGGTCGGCACCCGGGGAACCTTCTTCGTGGATCCAAAAGGGTGGGGCGCCACGGTCCAGGAGGGCGATGCCGAAGTCCACCGCTCCGGACCGAACCACGCCGCCGAAACATGGCGGTTCTACCAGAATATCGCCGACCACCTCGTCGATGAGGCACCCCTGATCATCACCCCGGAATATGCCCGCCGACCCATCCATGTGATGGATTTGGCGGGACAAAGCGCAAAGGCCGGACATGCCCTGCCTACCGCCTATGCGTAGACAGCACGCTTCCAACGTGCGTTTTCCTATTGCAAAAGATTCTCCACACGGTATAGTTTGGGTTCTGTTCGTAACCTATTGTCCATAGTGTTTTGATCTTGGTCGGTACTTGCGGGTACAAGCAAACAGGAACGGGAAACTGATGGGTTCTGTAAAGAAGAAACGCAGGAAGAAGATCGCCAAGCATAAGCGCAGGAAGCATCTGAAAGCCATGCGTCACAAGAAGAAATAACGCGGCGGCAGCAAGTCGCAAATGACCTCGGCCCGTCAATTTTTGCGTTTGGCTCCAGCTCTGGCTTTGGTTTCCACAGCCTTGTTGGGGATGGGATTTCTGCGTGAGATTCCCGCAGGAACACCAGACGACCTGAAGCTGACACCTGCCGAAGTCGAAAAAAGTGAAGCCCTGAGCCATTTGGCTTGGGGCTTTTTCTTGCAGTACGAAGGCCAGGCATCCTTCGACCGTATTTCCTCGCACTATCTCAAAGCAGTCGAGGTCTTCCCCGAATCGCGTCTGGTTCTGAAACGGCTGATCTCCCCGTGGCTCGTCTCCGGCGAGCACGGCAAGATCGCCGATGCCCTAGCGCCCATAGCCAAACAGAAACCACGCAACGCCCGACTCCAGCTTCTGGTGGTGACAGCGTTGCGTGCCGATGGCCGGAACAACCAAGGCGCAGACCTCCTACGTGACGCACTCGAGCGCAACGACTGGTCGACCCCCTCTCTGCTTCCCGAACTGGTTGACATTCTCCTCGCCGATGACCGCCAAGAGGAGCTTGCCCGCCTGATGAGGCGCATCCGCAAGTCGAAGGCGATGCGGTACTCTTTTGGCGGCGCCTATGCTTCGGCGCTCTTCTACGACGCACAGTGTTCGCACGACGACTGGGGCAAACTGAGCAAGAGGAGTCAGGCCAAGCTGCTGCGCCTGCGCGACCGCCATGTCGTGAGCGCCGCGACCCAAATCACTCCCGATCTCGATCCGCGTTCGCTCGGGCACATGCTCTCCCTGCTTGTCCAGCAGGAGGCATGGGAGGAAGCCTGCTCCGTCATGGAACGACTGGAGACGGGGGGCTACGACCTAACCGGACGGCACTACGTGCACTATGTGCAAGCACTGCTTGGCTTGGGAGAATACGACGATGCCCTTGACCTCGCAAGCCAGTTGCGCGACGGTTTCTCCCTGCGTCCACCGACCATGTTCCTCCTAGGGCGGATCTTCCAGGATTCCAACTTTCCGGAGCAGGCCGCCCACTGGTACGAGAGTGTCGTGCTGGCCGTGCCCGGAATGAAGCCCCCTCGGATACGGCTCGCATACCTGTGCTTGCGGCTTGAACGCCCTGAAAAAGGGCTTGTGGCACTGCAGACACTCCGAACCGGTGGACCACGACTTCTCTTCCTGCGAGCAAGACTTCAACAGGCGGCGGGACGAAGCAGCACGGCATTCGATCTTGCGTGCAGAGCGGAGCGGATTGCGCGCGCCAGCAACGACGAGAGCTTCCTCGATGCGGGATTTCTGCTCCCCTTTGCGGTGATCTGCGAGGAGGCAGGGCAATGGGACCGGGCATTGGCGGCGGCGCAACACGCGCTGCACCGCAACCCGAACAATCCAGCATGCCAGAATTTTCTAGGCTACATCCTAGCCGACCGGGGGCTTGACCTGCCCGAGGCCGAACGCTTGATTCACAGGGCCATCGCCTGCAGGCCGGAGAATGTGCCCTACCTGGATAGCTTGGCCTGGGTGTTCCACAAACAAGGGCGACGCAAACCAGCACGACGGGTTATCGAGAAAGCGTTGCGGCTGGCAAATGTGTCGCAGAGGGATCCGGTCATCCTAGACCATGCCGGGGACATCTACCACGCCAACCACCTGAAAATTCTCGCCCGTCTCTATTGGAGCATGGCACAGGCGGCCAGCCCAGATCCGGCATTGCAGAAACGCCTCGAGAAGAAACTGACGGATCTACGCTAGTACCCGGCGCATGTGGGCGAGGATCATCTCGACGCCCTGAAGCCCTAGCTCGCGGCTGGCCTCCTTGGCGCTCTGGGCGTACCAGCGGGTTTCATCGAACGCCTCCATGTCCACGGTCTCGGGGCAAAGCGCCATCATCAGCGAGGTCTCGCCCTGTCCTGCGTGATCGAAGGGGAACTTGGCCAGAATCTCGTCGTCCATCAGCGGATGCCCCTTGATCCAGTTGAAGGGGTCGGTGCCGGCATCGTGCTGCTCGTAGTAGTTCGCCATGGATGGGTCGCCCCACCAGCCCTCTTTCCCACCCTCGCCCTCGAGATAGTCGAAGATGACCTGGCGAGCGGCAAGTCTGAACGACAGGTCCGTGGGCATTCCCGCAGCGAAATTCTCGCTTTGGTGATGGATGAAGAAATGGATGTTCTTGAAGCCGATGCGGATGAGCGAGTTAAAGAGGTCTCTGGCAAAGGGGACCAGCTGCCGCGAGTCCACCTGCACCGTGCCCTTGCGCTCCGGGGGTTCCACCGCATAGCTCCCGGATCCGTAGTAGAAGGGGGGGAGAATGACGATATCCATCTCCTTCTCAAGCAGTTCCGCGCAGTGGATGACGACGAGAGTGTCCATGCCGACAGGCAGGTGTCCACCATGATATTCGAGCACGCCGAGAGGGAGGATGACAGGCCAGTTCTCGTCGATGGCGCGTTCGATATGGGCGGGTCTCATGAGTTCATAGCGCATGGTGGAGTCTTTCCTTGTGCGAATAGTCAGGTTGCGGGAAACGCAGTATCGGCGAATGTAGCACGCTCGGCAGGCATGGCCAACGGTTCTGGTTCACTGCGTGTCGGACTCGGCGAGAACCGAAGATGCTTTGCATCGGTGCTTCAAACCGA
>JAGLDW010000834.1 GCA_023145395.1 Lentisphaeria bacterium
TGTCGGACGACCTGAAGGCACGGTGTCCAGATATTTCATGGCAGGCAATTGCCGGTTTTCGAAATGTTCTTGTCCACGACTATCTTGGGATCAAACCGGAACGGGTGTGGAATATCGCGGTTAACGATATTTCGGCCTTGCGGTCAGCGGCGGAGAAACTCCTGCGGGATCTTGCGCAAGAGAACCGGGAGGAATGACCATGGCACACATAACAATCGATGCAACGCACGCGGCTGCGCGATCGCCGCTGTGCTTGTGGGAGCAACGAAGAAGGTGCACTGGGGCCCAGCGCACCTACTCGGACAGCGTGTTAGACAGGTACGGATAGAGGTTGATATTCTATGATAAAGTGGGGTACATGGATACGTGGAGTGGTGCTCGTCCTTCTCGTGCTGGGCGTGTGCCTGGCACGAGCAGGAGTAGGCACCGCTCGTTCTGTGGATTTCCTCCTCTCCACCATAGGTCCGGAGATGGGACCACCACGACTGGACGCCTCGGTGACGGCCCGTTCGGAGGTGTTCACGCTGGACACTGGCGCGGAGATCGTGGGGGCTGGTCTCGTGCGTTCCGGTCTGTTCACGGTTGATACGCGCGATGTGTTCGGAGTGCGCATCACGTCTCCGTATTCGTCTGTCAACCGTCGTGCCGTATTTCTGGATGGTGTGTCGTGCGACGTGACCTTTACGGTGAATGTGGACTGGAATGGGCACACGCCGGGGAGTCTGCGCTTCATCACGCCCTGGGGCAGTCACACGCAACTGGCCAGTACCCCCTCCCGCACGTTTGACGTGGGCTTCGATTTTGGCGTTGGGGGGTGGCTGAAGGTGGTGGCGGTCGATGCGGCCGGCTACGAGACGGATCCGTTCGACGCGAACATCGTAGTGGCACCGGTTCCACCGGGTGTATGGTCGGGAATGCTTACCGCAAAGGCATCTGGGAACAGTCTCAGCTACCATCTGATCAATGTCGGCAGTCTGGGCATGAGCGTGTACAACGACAAGGCACCCACCGTGCCGGATGACATTCCGTTGTTCGGCGGAAAGGGGTATGGCTTCGACAAACTGAACCTGAATCTGGAAGTGGATATCGCCAGCGCTGGCACGGCCGAGTACTCGGGCAGTGGGGACACCGGCTCGAAGCTCAAGTTTGGGGGACACGCTCTTGACACTTCGCTTGGAGCCGGGGTTGGCTGGGTGTACGATGCGGTTTCGGAAACCTGGAATTTGGACGAGGGTTTCGTATTGGCTGGTGTGTCGGCAGGCACGGAGTTGGGACCGTATTACACAGTCGTTATGGCTGGGCCTGTGCCCATCCCGGTGTATCTGCGGGGAGAAGTAGGGGGGAGCCTTGACGCGCACCTGGGAATTGCCGGCTTCAGCAACGACGATTGGCGGTTTACGGGGACTCTTGAGCCTTCGGTCCATGGCGAGGTAGTTGCAGGAGTAGGGATTGCCCATGGGTTGGCAGCCGAGGTCTACCTGGGGATCGGTGGGGGAGTGGAACTCGGGTTTCCCGACACACCCACATTGCGTGACGCATACATCACCCAGTCCGGCGGCATTCGTGCGGTGGCGTTGATCAAAGCGTGGGAAAAACCTCTGTGGGAGTTCAAATGGTCACTCCACGGTGGCCGTTCGGGGAGTATCATCGAGCTGCCGGATTTCCGGGATGGCCCTGGACAATTGCTTCCGCGCACCTATGTGTCGATGCGCGGAACGGAAGACGGCTCGCGGGTACGCTCGCCCTCCAGGACGGCGGTGCCCGGTGGAACGGAGACTGTTCTGGCGACGAATGTGTTCCCCTATGCTCAGCCGGTTCTCGGGCTGCATGGCGACAAGCTCGTGCTGCTGTGGGTCGGAGACGATGGCACGCGCTCCGACACGAACCGGACGAAACTGTTCTCGCGGACGTGGACCTCGGCCGCTGGCTGGTCGGCGGATACAGTCGTTGAGGACGACGGTACGGCGGATTTCGCACCCGCACAGGGCACGACGACTGCCGGAGTCGTGGCGGTCTGGGAGAATTTCAACGCTGTGCTGCCGGACGACGCGGACTTCGAGACGATGCTGGCGGCCGAAGAGATCTCGGTTAGCGACTATGATGCGGCTGGGGGCACGTGGTCTCCGGCTCAGCGGCTGACGGACAACGCGGTGGTGGATCATGTGCCGTGCGTGGCCGCAACTGGGGGAGCGGCTCTGGCGGTCTGGGTGTGCAACGACAGCAACGACCTGCTGGGCACCCCGGACATGCCGAACACGCTTGTCTACTCGCACCGTCTGGCAGGAGGAGACTGGAGCGCTCCCGCAGAGTTCGCAACGGGCGTTGCCGGAGTGGTGAAAGCGGACCTGGCGTTCGACGGCACGCAAGGAATCTACGTGTTCGTCGTCGATGCCGATGGTGACCTGTCCACCGACACGGATCAGGAGCTGTACCGTGCGGAGTTCGCGGTGGGCGCAGGCTGGCAGGCTCCGGTGCGATTGACGGACGACGATGTGGTGGACACCAACCCACAATTGCTGACGGATGCGAATGACGAGCTTTGTCTATTCTGGTATCGTGCCGGGGGGATCATGCTGGCACGGGCGGCGGATCTGTCCGACCAGGTGTCAGTGGTCACGACGGACGGGGGTTCCGGCAGCAGCGATTTCCGCGCCTGCATCAGCTCGTTTGGGCAGATTGCGCTGGTCTATGCGTCCGCATCACTCGAAGGTCAGGATCTCTACTCCGCAGTCTATGACACCGAGCGTGACAGTTGGGGAGCCCCCCAGCAACTCACGGAGGATCCGGCCATGGAGCGTTCCGTGACGGCGGCGTACACGACCGATGGCATTCTGGTGGCCATCTACAACAAGATCCCAATGGTGATGGAAACCCGAACGGTGGCTGTGGGTGCCAAATCGGTTGAGGTCGAGGTCCCGGTGCCGGACATGGCGAACGTTTCCTTGTGCTCGCTCACTCGCACGATCGCCGGGGACTTGACGGTGAATGATGTTCGTTTCACGCCGGAAAATCCCGCGCCGGGGGCGCAAGTCACCATTTTCACCACGGTGGGCAACATTGGAGATCTGGCCGCCACGGATGTGGTTGTTGCCTTCTACAATGGCGACCCGAATGCACGCGCCGAGCAGATTGGCGAGACGGTAATCTCCGGGGTTCTGGCCTCGGGCGCGGTGGCGGATGTGTCGGTGAACTGGACTGTGCCCACGGATGCGGTGGAGGGCTTGACGATCTTCGTGGTGGTCGATCCCGACAATGTCTACAACGAACGCGACACCGCGAACAACACAGCCACGGCCGGGGTGCTCCAGCCGGATATCGTTTTGGATTCGCTCTACCTCGAGACGGTCGGACCCGACAGCTACGTGGCGACGGTGCGGATTGTGAACGAGGGGACGATTCCCGCCGAGAATATTGTGATCGGGCTGTACGAAAACGATGGCGCGGGTGCCTTGCTGGCGCAGGACGTGGTTTCACTGGCTCCCGCCGCCAGTGTGGTGCGGTCCTTTGCCGTGGTGCCATCGGCCCGAGCCGCTGGCGATTTTATCGTGTTTTCCGCTGCGGACCCCGGTGATCTCATCGTGGAGGTCTTGGAGACCAACAACTCCAGATC
>JAGLDW010000835.1 GCA_023145395.1 Lentisphaeria bacterium
TCGACTTCCAGCCATTCGCTGAGAGCGTTCACGCAGGACACGCCCACACCGTGCAGTCCTCCGGACACCTTGTAGGCGTCATGGTCGAACTTTCCGCCTGCGTGGAGCTTGGTCATGACGACTTCGACGGCCGGCTTCCCCTCCGTCTCGTGCATGCCGACGGGGATGCCTCGTCCATCGTCCCGGACGGTGATGCTATTGTCCACACGGATGACGACGCTGATTGTGTTGCAGTGTCCGGCGAGTGCCTCGTCGATACTGTTGTCAACCACTTCGTAGACGAGATGATGCAGCCCACGCTCCCCGGTGTCTCCGATGTACATGCTGGGGCGCATGCGGACGGCTTCGAGACCCTCGAGCACCGTGATCTGATTGGCGTCGTACGCGATCCCATCCGTTTCAGGGGTGCGAGGGGCTTCCTGGCCTTCATCCATGGACATAGGCTGCTCCTGTATTTGCTATGCGAGACTTCACGCGCGCGCACACACGACGCGCGCGAAAACCTCAAGAATTGCGGGTGGTCAAGGGAACTGGCCCCTACTCGGCGGGCTCGCACGAATACACTAGTTGGACATGCGTTTTTTTCAAGTGTTTTGAGCAGAGTTTTCCGCCTTGCCATCGCTGGTTTTCAGATGGGCGTTCGGATGCTCTTGCGAGTGTCGTCTTCACTTTGTGACGCACCGGGTTTCATTCGAGGAAGGAGAGGCGTAGATTAGTCCCTTGGAAAGGTTGCTAGACAGTTTGCGGCACGACAGAAACGAGGAGTATGCGAGATGGATGTATTCGAGGCGATTGCCAGCCGACATAGCTATCGTGGCGCTTTCACGGACGCGCCCGTTCCGCGTGAGGATCTGAGGAAAATCGTGCAGGCGGGCGTTCAGGCGCCCTCGGGCTGCAACAAGCAGACTCCGACCTTCGTGATCGTGGACGACCCAGCCGTGCTGGTGGCCGTGGATGGGATTGTGGACTTGTACCATCCCCCGAAGGCGTTGATCGTGTGCGTGGCGGATCCCGCTCCGGTCTACCAGGGCATGGCGTTTGAGAAGGAGGACTGCTCGGCGGCCGTCGAGAACATGCTCCTCGCCATCGCTGCCATGGGGTACGCGACGGTGTGGATTGACGGGCAGCTCCGGACCGATGGGCGGGCCGAACGCCTTGGCGACCTGCTGGGCGTTCCCAGGGACAGGCGTGTGCAGATCATTCTGCCTGTCGGCGTGCCGGTCGAAACGTGTGCGCAGGCGGAGAAGAGTCCCTTTGAGGAGCGCGCCTGGTTCAACGTCTACGGCGGTTGAGAGCGATTGCGACAGGGAGTGGAAGATGACACCGGATGATCGTGCGAAATTTTCGGACTACACTGCTGGTCTCAGGGATGGACGGACTGTGACGCTGCGTTTTCTGTCTACGGCGGATGGCGAATCCCTAGGCAGGTTCTACGAGGCGCTGCCGGCTGCTTCACGGCGCTTCTACTGGCCGCATGAACTGGACTTTGAGCACGGTTTGATTCGGGCGTCGCGTGCGGATCAGCCCTTCGAGGTCTGCCTCGTCGCCGAGACGTCAGAGGGTGGAATTGGCGGATATGCATGGTACCGGTGGCCGAGCGAGGACGCCGAGTCGAGCGGTTTTGGAATTGCCGTGGCGGAGGAATGGCAGAGCAGTGGAGTCGGTCGCACGTTGATGACCCGGCTCCTGGAGATTTCGGAGACTGTGGGCCCGCCAAAGATGCACCTGACTTGCCAGCACGCCAATTTCCGTGCGGTGCGACTCTACCAGAAGCTCGGCTTTCAGATCACGCGGGAAGGGATGTGCCGGTCGCGCCGGGGCTTCGGCGCGGAGCCGAACTACTGGATGGAGCGGCAATGCCGGTAGGCCCGACGACCTCATGATCACCCTGGATTTCAAATATGGCACGCTGTTGCTGCGTGGGGACCGGGAAACGCTGGAAGGCGTGCCTGGTTCCTGCGTGTACGACGAGCGTGTGGAATGCTGGCGCGCGGAGGCATGCGACTACGCGGCCATCGTGATGCATCTGCACCGGGGGGGGATCCCGTACGAGGATGGCGCACGGGCCTATGACACGCTTGGCTTGGAGCTGGACTCTGAACTCTCGCCACGCGACTACCAGGCCGAAGCGGTGGCCGCGTGGTTTGCGGCGGATCGCCGGGGCGTGATCGCTTTGCCCACGGGGTCGGGCAAGTCGTTTGTCGCCCGCATGGCCATCGCGCGCACGGACCGGTCGACGCTGGTGGTCGTCCCCACGCTGGACTTGATGGAGCAATGGTCAACGCAGTTGGCACGTGCTTTCGGGACGGAGATCGGGCTGCTGGGCGGTGGTTCCAAAGAGGTCCGCCCGATCACGGTCAGCACCTACGACTCGGCCGTTCTGATGATGGAGTTTCTTGGCAACCGCTTTGGACTTCTGATCGCCGACGAGTGCCATCATCTTCCTGGTGCGGTGAACCAGACGCTGGCGCGCATGTGCATCGCCCCTTTCCGGTTGGGGTTGAGCGCGACGCCCGACCGGGACGACGGCGCGGACACGGTTCTGTATGATTTGATGGGCGCTATCTGCTATCGCAAGGACATCGACGAATTGGAAGGGAAGGTGCTTGCACCCTACCGCACTCGCCGACTCGAACTGGAGTTGGAACCAGACGAGGCGGAGGCCTACGAGCGAAACCGGGCGGTCTACGTGGATTTTGTGCGCGCCAACGGGATTCGTTTTTCGAGTCCGGGTGGCTGGGCCCAGTTCCTCTGCCTGTGCGCCCGGCACCCGCAGGGGCGCGAGGCCTTCGATGCATATCTTGCCCAGAAACGCATAGCACGCACGAGCCGTGCGAAGTTCGCGAAGATCTGGGAGCTGTTTCGCGAGCATGCGGGGGAGCGGATCCTCATCTTCACAGCCGACAACCTGACCGCCTACGAGATCGGCCGGCGCTTTCTGCTTCCTGTGCTGACCCATCACACGAAAATGAAGGAGCGCAAGGCGTTTCTAGACGGGTTCCGCGCGGGAGCATATCCTGTTCTAGCGACCAGCAAGGTGCTGAACGAGGGGGTGGATGTGCCGGAGGCGAGCGTGGGAGTGGTTGTGTCGGGCAGTGGCAGCGTGCGCGAGCACGTGCAGCGTCTAGGCCGCATCCTGCGTCCCGTAAAAGGAAAACAGGCCGTGCTCTACGAGCTAGTGAGCCTGGGAACGAGCGAATCCTACACCAGCGAACGACGGCGGCAGCATCGTGCTTACCAAAGATCTTCTTAAATGCAGGATTGAGCGCGGCTTTGTGCGTCCTCGCTTCATCGACGTCGATTCCGAGTCTCTGCGAGACCTCGCGGGGGAGCTATTGGCCGTCTACCGATGCGACCCGCCGCCTACACGCGCGGAAATCACGGAGTTGGTCCAGCCTCTCGTGAACGCGCAGCCGGATGTCATTCTGGCCAGGGGGATGAACAAGTTGCTACTGGACCGCTGCATGTTCTCGCAGGTTGCCGACCTGGACTACGCCGCACTGCGCACGCAGCTATTCGAGGCGTCGGCCCGAAGGCTCGCGGCGCCGGAGGCCGATCCGGAGTCGTTCCGCACTGCCGTCATCGCCGAGGCTGGACTTCCCGACGACTTTGTGGAAAACGGCATCTACGCCGATCTGCCCGAAAACGAACGCCTGCTGCGCTTCCGGGATATGACCGCCAAGGAGCTGCTCGAACGCTACAATGTGGGACTCGTCCAGTCTCTGCTGCTGCGGGCGGAGGATCTCGAGCTAAAGATAAGCTCCCCGGATCCCGCCAAGATGAGGCGTCTGTTCAAGTACCTGAAGTTCTTCCGACTGCTGGCTCGCGTGTACAGTGGCGCCTCGACGACGGCGGCTCGGCGACGAGAACGGGGCGAGGCGATGCGCATCGTTGTCGATGGGCCCGCGAGTATTCTGGGGCAAGCTAGACGCTACGGTCTGCAGCTGGCCTCCTTTTTCCCGGCTGTGTGCGCGCTTGATCACTGGACGCTGGACACCGTGGTCGAGTGGAAGCGACGGCGGTTGCGTCTGCGATTGACCGAGAAGACGGGCCTGGTGAGTCACTATCGCAACTTCACCGCCTACGTGCCCGAGGAGATCCAGCTTTTCCACCGGCATTTTCGGGACACGGTGAAGGAGTGGCAGGTGGTGGGCTCGGAGGCCTGTCTCGAGACAGGGAGTCAGGAATTGGTCTTCCCGGATCTGAGTTTTGAGAATGACGGGGGGCTGACCGTGCACCTGGAACTGTTCCACCGCTGGCACGCCTCCCAGCTTCTTGAACGTCTCGCCCGCGTTGAGGAGCTAGACGAAGTTCCCCTGATCGTCGGAGTGGATCGGGCGTTGTTGAAGCGGGACGGCGTCGAAGCTGCGCTCGAGGCAAGTCCATGGTTTCAGGAACGCGGATTCCTCTTCCGCGACTATCCCACAGTCGCCCGCACAGTGAAGTGCCTGCGGTCGTGCGCGACTGGAGACACGTCCTGAGGGACGTTTTGCGGAGTCCGCAGTGCTCAGTCCGCGAGCGAGGGGATGAGACAAGGCTTGAGATCCCAGATCTCCTTCGCGTACTGCTGGACCGTACGGTCCGAGGAGAATTTTCCGCTGGCGGCGATGTTCAGCACGGCTCGTCGCGTCCATTCCTCTTCGTCATCGTAGAGAATCTGCACTTCGGCATGGGCGTCCGCATAGCTCTGGAAGTCGGCGAAGTGCATGTAGAGATCCCCTTCGTCGAACAGGAAGCGGCGGATGTCCTCGAACAGCCCCGGTTCGTCGGCGGAGAAGACGTTGTCGTGAAAGGCCATGTCGATCGTTCGCCGGATGTTCTCATCGTTGTTGTAGTGCCACCAGGGATCGTAGGAGCCGCGTCGGTCCTGGACCTCCTGCGAGGTCATGCCGAAGATGAAGGCATTCTCCCTGCCCACCTCCTCGACGATTTCTATGTTGGCGCCGTCCATGGTGCCGAGGGTGAGCGCACCGTTCATCATGAACTTCATGTTGCCCGTGCCCGAGGCCTCCGTGCCCGCCAGGCTGACCTGCTCCGACACATCCGCCGCCGGGATGAGCCGCTCCGCAAGAGATACTCGGTAGTTGGGCAGGAAATGGACGTTGAGACGCTCGTTGACTTTCGGGTCGTTGTTGACGATGGAGGCTAGGTTGTTGATGAACTTCACGATGGACTTGGCGAGCAGGAATCCAGGTGCCGCCTTGCCGGCGAAGAGAAACGCCGTGGGGCTGAAATCTTCGAGCGTGCCCTCGCGCAACCGCTGATACAGATTCGCGATGTGCAGGGCATTGAGTAGCTGTCGCTTGTAGGTGTGGATCCGCTTGCACTGCACGTCAAACCGCATTTCCGGATTGATTCGGAGCCGGTGGCAGCGCCAGACGCGTTCGGCAAGCGCGTCTTTCGCCTGTCGTTTTGTCTTGCGGAACGCTTCCTGAAACGCACTGTCCTCGGCCATGGACTTGAGTTTGACAAGTTCGTCCAGGTTGGATGTCCAGCCGTCTCCGATGGCGCTCGAAATGAGGGAGGAAAGGGGAGGATTTGCCTTTCGGAGCCAGCGTCGGGGGGTGACTCCGTTCGTCTTGTTGTTGAACCGTTCGGGCCACATGTCCGCAAAGTCGGGCACAAGCTGGCTTTTGAGCAGTTCGGTGTGCAGAGCGGCCACGCCGTTGACGCTGTGGCTGCCGATGATGGCTAGGTTGGCCATGCGCACGTTGCGCTGGGGGGATTCCTGAATGATGCTCATGCGTTCGCGCCGGGCCGCGTCGCCGGGGAAGAAGGCGGCAGCCTTGGCTAGGAAGCGCTGGTTGATCTCGCAGATGATGTCGAAGTGGCGTGGCAGCAAACGCTGGACCATGTCCACGGGCCAGCACTCGAGCGCTTCGCTAAGCAGTGTGTGGTTGGTGTAGGCCATGCATTGGGTGACGATGTTCCAGGCGGGGTCCCATTGCATGCCGTGCTGGTCGAGCAGAATGCGCATGAGTTCCGGGATGGCCAGGGTGGGATGCGTGTCGTTGAGTTGAATCGCGGCCTGGTTGGGCAGCTGCAGGATGTCGTCGTTGTTCTTCCAGAAGCGGCGCAGGATGTCGTCAATGCTGCAGGTGACCAGAAAGTACTGCTGGCGGAAGCGCAACTCCCTCCCCATGGCGGTGTTGTCGTTGGGGTAGAGCACCATGGTCAGATTTTCGGCCAGCACCTTGTGATTGACCGCGCCGATGTAGTCGCCGTTGTTGAAGTCCTCGAGATCGAAGTCGTCCGGCGCAGCGGCCCGCCACAGGCGCAGCGTATCCACCGTGTGTCCGCCATGGCCGATGACGGGCATGTCGTAGGGGATGCCGAGGATGGTCTCGTCCGGTTCCCAGAAACCCACCAGACGGCCATTCTCCCGGCGCACGCCACTGCGTCCGCCAAAACGAACCTTGACGGCGAATCCGGGGCGGGCGATCTCCCACGGGTTGCCGCCGCGCAACCAGCTGTCGGGATGCTCGACTTGGTGACCGTCCTCGATCGCCTGCTGGAAGATTCCGTGCTCGTAGCGCAGCGTGTAGCCGTAGGCGGGCAGTCCCAGCGTGGCCATGGATTCAAGAAAACACGCGGCGAGCCGTCCCAACCCTCCATTGCCTAGCCCGGGGTCAGTCTCCTCTTCGCGTAGTTCGTCCCAGTCGAACCCAAGCTCCTCCATCGCCTGGGCGACGGCATCCTCGGAGAGAAGATTCATGACATTGTTGCCGAGGCTGCGGCCGATCAGAAATTCCATCGAGAGATAGTAGACGCGCTTTGCGTGTTGCTCGTAGAACTCGCCTTGGGTCTTGATCCACCGATCGACAAGCCGGTCTCTGACCGCCCAGGCGAGAGCGTAGTAGCGGTCGTGATTGGTGGCCGTGTGCTTATCGACGCCAAGATCGTATCGGAGATGGTTCTCATACTGCTTTTTGATGGATGCTGCATCGAGCCCAAGCCGGGGGC
>JAGLDW010000836.1 GCA_023145395.1 Lentisphaeria bacterium
GTCGTAACACGTTGGCCCATACTATCTAAAATCTAAAATCCTAAATTTCGCGTACTTCCCTTGCGGAAGGTGGATGCCTCGAAGCGAATCGGTGTCGCGCGCGGTCGATTCGAGGTGCCTGACAACATCGACGGCACCAACTCCAACATCGCCTCTCTTTTCAGTGGCGCAGGGGAGTCGCCATGAGGATCCTGTTGGACACACATATTATTCACCGAAGCCAGATACATCGAATTGCCAGTGACGGCAGCGCACGCTGCGGCCACGGAGCAGTTGCCTTTGCATCACGCCGATCCCTTTGACCGCATACTCATCGCCCAGGCTTTCTCCGAGCCGCTGCATCTGCTGACGCACGATCGCACACTGCTCCAATACGGAGACTGGATTGATTTCGTCTGATCGCACCTCGCCCCACCAAAACACACTCGACAAGGACTATTTGATGCAGAATGCTAGAGCCTCCAGATCCATTCGGTTGCTGGCCTTTCTTTTCTCGGTTGCCGTCGTCCTGACGGTTCGTGGCGCGGAGCGCGACGGATCGCTGCTGTTCAGCGTTGATTTTGACGACTACAGCGTCAATGCCGGCTTTGCGAAGGGGGATCCGACATGCCGGAGTTTCGAGAATCCGGATCTGCAGTTGCGCATGTTTCCCGGGATCAATGGCAAGGGCAACGCGCTCAGCCTGACCAACGAGGAGAATTGCACCTACGGATTATCGGGGAATCTGGATCCGCGGCAAGGGACGGTGTCGGTGTGGGTGAGTCCGCAGAACTGGAAGGTGAGCGGCGAGAAGTGGCAGCAGTTCTTCTCCGTCAACACGCCACAGTTCACCATGATTCTCTACAAGTATGTGTGGCCAAAATACACGCTTTTCTATCTCAAGTTCCCCGGTGCGCCGGGCAAGAAGAAGGTTTTTGCCGCCTCGACGATGCTGGAGGATAGCAACTGGACAAAGGGAAGCTGGCACAAGCTCGACATCACCTGGAACTCCAAGGGGATGAAACTGTACATCGACGGCGTCATGCCGGAGGTGTATCACAAGGACAGTCAGCTCAGGATTCCCTTTGTGGAGTTTCAGAATCCACTTCAGTTTCCCAATCCGGAGGCTCTGAAAAAACGCATCATCACCTTTGGTCTATCAACTGCCGCCCGCAAGAATGTCGGAACGGACCTGAGCTACACCACCGCCTACGATGACATCAATATCTACGACCGACCACTCAGCGCGGCCGAGATCAAGACCGCCTACGAAATCCATTTTCCCAGCAAACTGCTCAGCGAGGTGCAGCCTCCCGTCATCACGATCCCAAAGACAGGCACGACGATTGAGGTGGATGGCGCCATCACGGCAGCCGAATGGGCGGATGCCGGTCTAGTTCCCATATCGGGGTTTCTTGGCACCCCGCTCCCCGGCATATCCGCCAGTGCCCACTACAAGTACGACGACAAGTTCCTCTACATCGGCATGCGGGCCAACCGAGCCTGCCACATGCTCAAGAATCATCGCGACCACGATGGGAATCTCTGGGAGGAAGACAGTTTCGAGATTGTCCTGCAGTCGCCAAAGAAGCATGTCTACCACCTCATCATCAATGGCAACGGCGCCGTGTACGACGAATTGGACACCGACAAGAAGTGGCAGAGCGCGGCGCGCAGTGCGGCGGTCCAGGGCAAAGACTACTGGAGTGCGGAGATCGCAATCCCGCTAAAATCGTTCCAGGAGGATCCATCCGGGCAGGATTGGCACGGCAATCTCTGCGCAACCTACTACACCAATACGGGTCGCTATTCCGGATGGTCGAAGATCCGCTACTCCTACACGCAGCCGAGCAGTTTTGGCGTCATCCGCTTCGGCACGGACGACACGGCAGTGCGGTTGAACAATATTGGAAATCTATCCCTCGGATC
>JAGLDW010000837.1 GCA_023145395.1 Lentisphaeria bacterium
ACCTTCAGACTGCTTGATCGCGAGTACACGTTCGGCGACGGAGCATTTCCGACCCGCGTTGTCTCGCGTTCCAAGGATGTGCTGTCCTCTCCAGTCGTGATGCGCTGCAATGGCTCGTCGGTGGTATGGAGTGGGTTCAGGATCGCCGAGAGACACCCGGATGTGGTCACGTTTCGCGGACGCGGACGGGTGGGAGATGTGGCATTCGCCTGGAAGAGCGAACTCTGGTTTGACGGACTCTACTACCTCGACCTGGAAATGAGCCCGGGGAAGAAGCCCGCCGTCGACCTGGAGTCGCTGAACATCTCCTGGGCCATGCCGCCGGAAGCCGCAAAGTTCGTCCTCTCTCCGCTCTACAACAAATGGGAGAAGAACCAAATCCGTCTGATGCCCAATCCGTCCGCCATCACGGCCCGAGAGCACCTGGTGTGGCTGACCGGGCATCTGCGCGGGTTCCTCTGGTGGCCCGAGTCGCGCGCCAACTGGTTCAACCAGGAGGGGGAGAAGCCGATTGTCATCTCCCGCACGAATGAGCGGGTGAGTGTCTCTCTGAACATCATCAGCAAGCCGGCGAAACTGGAGAAGACCGCACGCTACAAAATGGCCTTCATGGCCACGCCCGCCAAGGACCAGCCAAAAGGCTTCCGGGCATTCCATGCGGATGGGTACGGCAAACCGAAGGGGCAGACTGCCCAGCACATCGGCTGGGGCTCGCACAAGAACAAGTTTCATGCCGCTGACACGACGGGCTACGTCGGTCAGATTCCGAGGGACCCGATCGCATACAAGAAAGTGGTGCAGAGCTACCGCAAGAGGGGGATCGCGCCCTTCACCTATGGCATGCCGGGGCAGATCAGCTCCAAGACCCCGGAGTACGACTATTTCCGAAAGACCTGGGCGACCATACCGTCCCATTCGCATCGGTTTGCCAAGGGCGGGACGAAATATCAGCTCCAGCGTTGCTGCGGCAATACCGGGGTGTCCGATCTATTTGTCATGCGCACCGAAAAACTATTCCAGGACTACCCGGAACTGGGGGGATTGTACTACGATGTGGGCAGTTCCGCATTCTGCCAGAACACCGAGCACGGCCACGGTGGCTTTGATGCGTTCGGCCAGCCCTATTTCAGTTCGGGCGCGTTCGCCTTGCGGCAACTACTGGTGCGCCTGTACAAACTTCACAAGAAGTACGACAAGATCTTCTACTA
>JAGLDW010000838.1 GCA_023145395.1 Lentisphaeria bacterium
AAAACATCCAAGCCTACTTCGACGCCGCACGGAAGCACGGCCAAATGAAGTAGTCAGTGACCGCTGAACATCAGAACATGGGGGTGCCTGGCAGGGAGCTTGTCAAGGCATGTTCTTCTTGGCAAAGGGATTGACGATTCGCAGACCTCGTGTATCATGCTCATCCCTCATGTCCTCCGAGTAGAGCAACGAACAGGCGGCTGATTCTGCCCCGGCAATCACGAGTGAGTTATAAATGGCAAACACCATCTTCAGAGTATGGTCCATCAGCACGTTGTTTCTTGTGGGAGCACTCCCGATGAGCGCGAAAGAGCATAGCCGTTTTGTCACCGGTGAGATGCGTGCGAATGCCCTGGCAAACATCGAGAAAAACGAGTGGGCACAGCAGAAGCAACAGAGTGCGGTTCGCAAAGCCCAGCCTTGGCTGAAGCGCACGGACGATGCGCTGTGGGCCATGGTGCCGAGCCAGGAACTGCCGCGCACCATCTACACGAATGCGGGCATTTTCTACAAAGGGGAAATCCCATTCTGCCCCCATTGCGGCAAAACCGCGCCGACAAAATATGGACGAACCTGGTGGAACTTCGACGGCAAGGCGCCATGGAAGATTCGTTGCAGAAACTGTAGCGAAGTCTATCCGAAGAATGATTTTGCCGCCTTCTACAAGACTGCTCTTGACGAACACGGCATGTTTCGCAAGGCGCTCGGCGATCGCACCCTGCTGTTCAATGCGGACCATCCCGATCCAAACGACCCCTTGCATACGCTCTACGTGGACGACGGCTACGGCATGCGTGATGAAAAGGGAAAGCTGCATCATGCCATCGCCTACTACTGTTTCCAGGCGGTCTGGCGCACGATCCAGACGGGTTTGCTGGATTTGGCGCACGCCTACACGCTGACTGGCGACAGACGCTACGCACACAAAGCCGCCGTGCTGCTCGATCGCATCGCGGATGTGTATCCCGAAATGAACTACCTGCCGTTGCACAAGCAGGGCTTTCAGCACAGCCATGGAGGTCCTGGCCTCGGGCGCATCGAAGGCTGCATCTGGGAATGCTTTGTCGTTCAGCGCATGGCGCGCAGTTACGATCTGATTTTTGACGGAATTCAGGAGGATGAGGAACTGGCCGCGTTCTGTGCCGCCAAAGCGAAGCGCTACAAGCTCGTAGACAAGGGAAGCGTGGCGACCATTTGCGGACATATCGAAGATCATCTGTTGCTGGAGGCGCTCGAATCGTGCAAGGATGGGCGCATTGCCGGCAACACGGGCATGACCCATGCCGCTCTGGCGACCTGCGCCATCGCGCTCGACCGACCTGGGCTCACCGAACAATGGCTGGACTGGTTGTTCGACCCGCAGTTTCCCGGGAAACGCAGGGGACAGCGGGATTCACTGCCCTGGGTGCTGATCGAAGGACTCGACCGCGACGGCATGGGCGGCGAAAACGGCAGCTACGGGCTCATCTGGTCCCGCAACATGCACGCGCTGGTCGATCTGTTCACTGCCTATCCCGAATACACGAAACACAATCTCGTGAAGGACTATCCCAAGCTCAAACAGAGCTATTTCGTGGAATCTCGCCTGAGCGTGCTGGACGGTATGATGCCCAACACCGGCGACACAGGCTCGGTCGCCCGTTGGTCACGGGTAGGCTCGGCAGTGCTCTATGTGAGAGGCTATGAGCTGTACCAAGATGCGCGTTTCGCCAATCTTGCCTGGCGCGAGCACACAGAACACCAGTCCTCCCTGCGCCTCAAGGACGATGTGTTCCGACGCGATCCAGATGCCCTGATCAAGGAGATCAAGGCACTCGCACAGGCGAATTCAGGCACGCTCAAGAACGACCATTTCGGGCGCTACGGGCAGGCTTGCCTGCAAACGACACATGCCGCGAATGGACGAGCCGTGTTCATTCACTATGGTCACGGCAAGGGCCATTCGCATCACGACTGTCTCAACCTCGGACTGCTTGCGAAAAACGTCGCCATGATTCCGGATCTCGGCTATCCGGAATACACGGGCAGTTGGCCGAAGCGGCACGCCTGGACAGCCAACACCATCAGCCACAACACCCTGCAGATCGGGGATGCTCCCTCCGCCTACAGTCCCGGCGGCAAGATTGGCCTGTTCGCGGCGGAGCCTCCGCTGCGGCTCATGCAGGTGGATGCAGCCAACGCCTACAAACAGGCGGAAACCTACCAGCGCACTGTCGCCTTGATCGACATCGACGGAGACAATAGCTATGTCTTTGATGTCTTTCGTGCTCGCGGCGGCACCAACCACCGCCTGTCCTGGCACGGTGCTGCGGAGTCCGCAAAGATCGCCGGGCTCACCATGGTCGCACAAAAGACCGGCACCTTCGCGGGGACGGACATCCCGTTCGCAAAACTGGACGGCAAGCGCCGCGCTTTCCTCAGGGCCAGCGGCTTCTCCTATCTCCGCGACGTGGAACGCTCGTCCGAACCAGTCCAGACACCCTACACCGTGGATTGGAAGTTGATCGACAAGACCGGACGCATCCGGAACGGCACAGAGCCACACCTGCGTCTGCACGCGCTGACGCCGTGCGACGAGGTCGCATTGGCCACCGGAGAGGCACCACACAAGAAACTGTATCCCCGCTATCTCATCCAGAGCCGACTCGGCGCAAATCTGCGCAGTCAGTTCGTCAATGTCCTCGAACCCTACGACAAGACACCCTTCATCACCAAGGTCCGGCAACTTCCCGTCGAACATGACGCGGACGCCGATTCGGTGACTGCGGTGGCGGTCGAATTGACGGATGGACGCACCGACATCCTGATCGCCTGCGAACAGCCGACCCAGGTCAAAGTGGATGGACGCATCGATTTTCACGGTGGCTTCGGGATGATTCGCCTGGATCATGGCGTCGTGCGCTCCATGCGACTGGTTCGTGGCACGCTGCTGGCGTGCGATGGCGTGACGCTCACAACGGAACACGCCGAATACCGGGGGAGGGTGAGCGCCATCGATGCCTCCAATCCCGCCGACAACCGGGTGACCCTCGATCCACCGCTGCCGCAAGACGCCTCCCTGGTCGGCAGCATCATCCACTTTGTCAACGCCCTGCCGCTGGACACCAGCTACGACATCCGGGCACTGACCAAGGACGGAGTTTCCACAGGGGACATCACCATTGTGCGCGGGCTGAAAAGCCAAACTGATTTCGCGGCGGGCTACACCTACTTGGTCAATCCGGGCGATACCTACATCGTCCCCACGACCCTCAGCCTGGATCGCGGGAAGTGAAGGGAGATAGCGTGAGCGGCAAGGACTTTGCCCTAATGAATGCCAAGGATGACGGCTATCGCGGCATCTGGTCGTTTAACGGTTCGTCCCCGTCGGACGACGAGTACAAGTTCGTCCACTACAGCGGCGGCTTCGCGACCGTGTTCGCCAAGCACATCCCCATGGCCTACTACGCCCCGGAAGTGAACAAGACGTTCTTCTGCTACGGCGGCACACGTAAGGACAAGAACCAAATTCTCGTCATGGCGTCGTACTACGACCACGGCACCGGCACGGTGCCTCGTCCGACGATTCTGGTGGACAAGGGCACGGACGACGGACACGACAATCCGGTTCTGACACTGGACGGCTCCGGCTTCGTCTGGGTATTCGCCAATGCTCACGGCACGGCCAGGCCCGCGTTCATTTTCAAGAGCCGCGAGCCGTATTCCGTGGACGACTTCGAGCTGATCCAGCAAACAAACTTCTCCTACGCTCAGCCTTGGTTTATCAAGGGCAGGGGCTGGCTCTTCCTGCACACCCGCTACATCGACGGCTACCGTGTTCTGCACTGGATGACAAGCGCGGACGGCACTGAGTGGTCGGCGCCGCGGGTGCTTGCGAGCATCGCCACCGGCCACTACCAGATCAGCTGGCGCCAGGGCAGGAAGGTCGGCACGGCTTTCAACTACCATCCTCACGAACGCCTTCCCAACGACATGCGGCGGACCAATCTGTACTACCTGGAGACGGATGATTTTGGCAGTACATGGAAAAATGCTCAAGGCCAGGCGATCGAGATCCCGCTGAAGACGGCAGCCAACGCCGCGCTCGTGCACGACTACGAATCAGAGGACCTCAGGGTCTACTTGAAGGACCTGAACTTCGACAGCGAAGGGCGCCCCGTAATTCTGTTCCTGACGAGTCCCGGCGCTGCGTCGGGACCGCGAAACGACCCGCGCATCTGGACGATTGCACACTGGACCGGCAAACGTTGGGACACCCACGAAATCACGCGCTCGGACAACAACTATGACACGGGCTGTCTGCACGTGGAAGAGGACGGGACCTGGCGGATCATCGCCCCCACGGAGCCGGGCCCGCAACGCTACAACACTGGCGGCGAAGTCGCGGTCTGGACCAGCAGCGACGAGGGGCATACCTGGACGAAAGTGCGCCAAGTCACACACCACAGCCCAGCCAACCATTCCTACGTGCGCAGGCCAGTGAACGCGCACCCGGATTTCCACGC
>JAGLDW010000839.1 GCA_023145395.1 Lentisphaeria bacterium
TGTTGGATGGATCCTCGTCGTGACGATGGGCATGTCGGTTGCCACTGCGGAGTCCGCACCTCTGGAGGCCGGGCCATTCGCCCTGGCGCAAAGCAAGACCATGCGTCTGACCTATCACGGTCTGCCGCTGGTGACCAGCGATCACTTCGCACCGCTGGAGGACTTGGAGAGTGCGGAGACACTGCGGCTGGATCATCGAGGCGCTGTGCAGGCGCTGAACGTGATCCGAGCCAAACATCCGGAACTGACCTTTCGCAAGGAGATCGCCTTGCACCCCGATGGCAGCCTCGAGCTGACCGTGAAGGCCAACTACGCTCCCTTCACGAACTCCCCACGCAACTACACGATGAGCATACCGCTCGATCTGCTTGAAGGCGCGACATTCCGCGCCGTGGGGGGAAGGACGAGCCGGGCCAAGGAACACACGGGAGCAATCACCAAAGACATGCCGGAGGGACGCATTCTCGGCACTGAATCCCGCGTGCGCTACATCGCCTTCAAAAGCGAGAAGGTGAAACTGGTTATCGATTTCAATCCCTATGGTGTGCAGCAGATGTACACCGACTACCCCTTTGCCGGCGAGCCCATGGGAGTAGCCTCCATTTCAAAAGTAGGGAACACGCTGCAGGTCTCCTCTTTCGGCAGGTCGGGGACCCGGGCCGGCGCCCTGTGCAGCGCCAAGATCCTCATCTACGAAGGCGAGTTCGACTACGACGAGAAACACCCCTACCGCAAGTGGAGCTACGCGGGTGGACCCAAGCCCGTCGTGCACGCGAGCTTCGGCACCAAGGATCCTGGAAAGGACATTGACTCCATCGACCTCCGGCCCTTTGCGATGGAAAACTCCGCCGGCTGGGCTGGGATTCCGAGCAGTCTGCAACTGGTGCGGGGAAAGGCAACGCACATCTACGGCAACTGCGTGTTTTCGCCCAAGGGGGATAAGGCAACGCTCGTGCAACCCATCAGGCCAGGCGTCTACATCATCACCATCCAGGCGGGGCACCCGGAGCTGGCGGTCGGCCCCTTCGACGTTCTCATCAACGGCGAGCGCGTCGCGAGTGGCGTCACCGCCAGAGCCGGCAAGCCCAAGCCGATCATCGTTTCGCGGTTCCTGCGCACCTCTCCCGCGCGCATCGAGTTCAAGGGCAAGAGCTGGGGCATTCACTCCGTGGCCATGCAGCTCTTCATTCAGCGCGGCGAAGACTACATGCTCGACCGCAAGCTCTGGGTGGTTGATGGGCTTCACGAACCGGACTTCGGCGTTCGCGAGCATCTGTCCGCAGCGGACCGAAAGGTTT
Source organism: Lentisphaeria bacterium (assembly GCA_023145395.1). Lineage (GTDB taxonomy): Bacteria > Verrucomicrobiota > Lentisphaeria > Oligosphaerales > Lenti-02 > JAGLDW01. The sequence goes on from JAGLDW010000839.1 coordinate 1,299, forward strand.
CGCTACCTGAAGTCAAAACTCCTCCCAAGCCCCGTTTCACCGCGGACGGTTTCGAGGTGCTGCTGCCAGATCCCGCCAACCCGGCTCTGGATTGGCGGCGCGACATGCGCATGGTTGCCTGGGCCCGAAGCCATGCCTCCACAGGATTCGAGTTCAACACCCCCGAACTCGTCGAGCGCCAAGTTCTGACCCTGAAAGCCGAGGGCTTCAACACCATCAACAATGGCCTTTTCTTCTGGAATCTCTCCTGGGTGGACCGCTGGAACGAAGGGCTCGAGATGATCCAGATGATCACCCACTTCGCCCACAAGCACGGGATGAAGGTCATTCACCATTGCGACACGACCATTCCTCTCTACATGGGCACAGGCATGCAGTATCTCATGGCCCATCCCGACTGGATGCAGCGCGACATTCGCCACGGTTTGCCCACCCTGTCCCTGATCTGCCTCAACAACCCCGAACTGCGCCAGGAAGTCATCGGACGCTTTGTCCGACTCGCCGCCGAGACAGGCGTTGACGGCTTCATGCTCGACGAGATCATTTTCGCGTCCAAGGACTACTGTGGCTGCCCCCATTGCCGGGCGAAGTTCACCAGGGACACGGGCGCGGTCCTGCCGACGGACCCCAACTCCCCGGTGTTCGACAACTACAACGACCCTCTCTGGGTGAAGTGGATCAAATGGCGACAGCGCTGTGTGGGAGACTGGCGACTGGCGTTCCGGCGGGAGTTCAACAAGGTCAATCCCAACCTCTGCTTCATGGTCTACACCACCCACTATGGCCTCACCAGCCGCTGGGCGCCCAGGGAAAAGGGCGCCAATCTGATCCAGGCGGCCAGGGCCTGCGATTTCGTGGGCACGGAAATCATGTCGCGCAACGTTTATGAGGCCTGTCGCGCCGTCTACTCCTACCGTAAGATCAAGACCGCCATCGGCGACAATCTCGGGTGCTCGATCTGGGGGCTTGTCTACCACGTCGACAATCCTGTCACCGCCTATGTGGGCTGGGCCATGAATCAGATGAATCGACAGACAACCTGGATGGGCGCAATTTCCGGCGTGGATATGAAATACTACCTGAAATGGCACCTGCGGGTGAAGACCGAAGCCGCCCGTTCGGTTGCCGACGTGGCCATTCTCTTCAGCAGCACTTCGCGGGATTTCGCCAAGAACTTCGCGCCCGTAAGTAGCGGATTGGGCATATCGCAGGTTATGACGGATGCCCACATTCAGCATGACATCCTGCTCGAGGCGGACGTGCGCCCAGAACGACTGTCCCGCTACAAGCTGGTCATTCTGCCCTCCATCGCCTGCACCAGCGCGGCGCAGGACGCCGCGCTCCGAGACTATGTGGCAGATGGGGGGACGCTGCTGGTCTCCGGCAACACTTCGCTCCAGGATGAAAATGGCATCTACCGTGAGACCTTCGGGCTTGCGGACCTCATCGGTCTGGACATGGCCCCAAAGAAACCTCTGACCAAAGGCGACCACCTCTTCCGGTGGCTCGAGAACGGCACGGACGTCCCCGTGCCCAGTTATGCCATCCGGGTGACGCCGCGAAAAAACGCGCAGCTTCAAGTCCTTGCCAACATCGTGCGCAATGACACGGTCATCGGCCCCGCCCTGACCGTCAACCACACCGGCGAAGGCGCCTGCTTCTACCTAGCCTCGCCCCTGGGCACCATCAACCGGGAGACGGAGACGACACCCGGGAAAAAGTGGACATTCCAGAGGAACGATCCAGCGGCCAACCTGTTGCTGAAAATTATCCGCAACGCCGTTCCCGGAGGCTTCGACGTGCAGGCCGTGGCCGTGCCGGAGCGCGTTTTCCTGAGCGTTCACAAGCAACCCGGCGAGAAGGGCGAGGAGATTCTGGCACATCTTCTCAATCTGACCGGATCCGGAAAGCTGGCGAAGGGCGAAGTCATCACAAACAACACGCCCAAGAACGCCTTCCCCGCGCTGGAGAAAGATCTGGTCTTCGATCTGCGACTGGGAAATGTATCCTCTGCGAGGATCGTCTCTCCAGACTACGAAAGCGCCCGACCGGTCACTCTCGAGAGCCTCCCCGGCGGCACCACTCGAGTCACCGTCAAAGGCACTGATCTCAAGACGTACGCCATTGTCTATCTGGAACTGAAATAGTGAGAATATGCACAGCCATTTTGCTGATCGGGTTGGGCGGCATCACCGCGGCAGCGTCTTGCGACCTCAAGACATCGGGCGCATTGCATCCCACGGCACCGGCAACCTGGTCGTTTGAGTCGGGGAGCTTGAGGCTCAACCGGATTGGCGTATCCGGGCACGACGCGAACCTGCTGTCGGCGCCGGCGACATTGACGGTTGTGGACGGACGGACTGGCACGGCCCTGTCCGGAGATGTGTCGACCGTGTCCGCAATCAACGGGCGAGAGCTTACACTGTCACATACGGCGTCCGATGGCGGGTTGCATCTATTGCACCAGTTCAGCGCTCGTGACGGCGCATTGACCTGGCTGGTCACGGTACGCAACACAGGCGCTGACGAAGCGTGGCTTGAAGTGGCTGGCGAGTTTCCGCTGTCCCTGGGTGGCAAGCCGAGCTTCTGGGACGGTCATGATGTGCATGGTCCGGGCGATCTTCCCGCCGAGCGACGGGAGCTTGCCCAGACGTTCCCCCTGTGTACGGCGTTCACACAACGCTTCGGGTTCGCCGTCGGCGCAACCCCGGACACGCTGGTCTCATTCCTCACGTCACGGCTAAGCGCCGATGGGCGTCTTCGCTATGCCACACGGATCGTAGCGGATCCGGGTCAGTCCGTCTCCGTCCGCTTTGTGATGTTCGTATTCCGCCCGGAGTTCGGATACCTGGATGCCGTGGACGGCTACCAGCGCCGCTACCCCAAGTATTTCGAGCCGAATCCTGACATCGATCCGCGCCTGCACATTGCCGGTACAGACGTGCTGGGCAATGCCCGGCCGAAACAGACGGAGTTCACGGACGAGGCGCTGCGACCGCGCGCGGCTCGGATTCGCACGGGGTTCGGCTCCTACGACTGGGCCTATTCTCCGTTCAAGCGTGCGGGAGACTGGTACGGTCGTCCCCGGTGGTGGAACTGGGAGATGGGCGAGGGAGAAGCGGCGAAGATCGAGAAGCGTGCCCGGACGCTCCAATACGACCTCGGAGATGTCGAGCAATTCCACCGCGATCGCGAGCGTGTTTGGCGGACGGCTGATCTGCGGCTGAACAGCGTGCTGGCCTTCTACCTGATCAACTGGATCGAAGAGGGACTCGTCGAAGCACTGGGCGGCATGGGGCAAACGTATGACTACGGTGCGAATGGGTCCAGACTCAGCTGGATCACCGGAACGTCCCACGAACGCCATATCTTCCCGTGGACCGGGATCTTCGAGGAACAGGCAAAGGCGGA
>JAGLDW010000084.1 GCA_023145395.1 Lentisphaeria bacterium
GGCGTCCAATGGCGACATGCCGCCTTGGCGATACTCTTCCGCCAAACTCAACAGCACCACGCCCTGCGAGGTGATTCCCCCCATCATCACGAGCACCCCGATCTGCACGGTCACACCGACGGGTGCACCGAAGATCGACAACGCCAGCAGGGAGCCGGTCAGGGTCAGCGGCACATTCAGCATGATCAGCAGCGGAAGCACGAAGGACTCGAACTGAATGGCCAGAATCACGTAGGCGAACAGGGCGGCAAAGCCAAGGATGAGTCCCATGACACGTCGGCTTTCCGCCATGAACCGAGCTTCGCTGCCCATGGAGACTTCGACGCCCTGGGGCGGATTCAGACCCAGTGCCGCCTGTTCGGCCAGCGCGAGCGCCTCGCCGACGCTGATCCCGGCCGCGTCGGCCCGGACAATGACGCGCATCACCTGATCCTCGCGGGAAATTTCCACAGGACCCACTGCCCGGCGGACCTCGGCGATGTCCCGCAGATAGATCGGCGAGCCGTTCTGGGTGTCGATGATGAGTTTCTCCAAATCCGTCTTGTTCGTCATCTTGATTTCCGGCACCATGACCCGAATGGGGTAGTATTCTGATCCTTCACGGTACTGGGTTCCCACCATCCCTTGGACCAGGGTCTTCAAAGTTGTGGCGACTTTGCTCACAGAAATACCCATGGCTGAGGCCCGGGCTCGATCGACATACACGCGATACTCTGGTTTCGTCATGTCCATCGAGATGTTGACCCCGGACAAACCCGGTGTCTGACGGAGTTTTCCGGCCAGTTTTCCGGAGAACTCGTAGAGCAGAACTGCGTCGCTACCCTTGATGTTCACCTCCACATCCTGCTCGCCCACTTTGCGTAGACCCTTGATCTTTCTCGCTTTCACGGGAATTTTGGCACCGGGTTCATCTGCCTGGATTTTACCTATTTGGGGTCTAATCTTCTTGATGAATTGCGCGGTGCTGACCGTGCGCTGACTGCGTGGGAGCAGCTGGATGTTCAGATTGCCTTCATTGCCGACTTCCAGCGTGTATAAGCCAAAGACCCGGCCCCCAGCCATTCGGAACATGCTCTCGATCTCAGGCAGATCCACCAAACGATTCTCGACTCGTGCGAGAATGCGCTCCACCTCGGCGACGGAGGTTCCACTAGGCATTTTGAGCTTTATCATCACACGACCATCGTCCAGCTTCGGCAGAAACTGCGTGCCAGCTCGGCCAGCCAGCCAAAGGCCGCCGGCGAACACCGCAAACGCGAGAATCACTACCAGTGGCTTCACCCGCAGACAACCGCGCAACACCAACTCATAGCCTCGGAGACCGAATGCAATGACCCCGTCAAAAATCCTGGCGACGAGTGAGGCCTTCCCATCCCCTTCGCTGCGCAGAAGCCGATCGGTCAGCAGCGGCGTGAGAGTGACGGCGACCAGCAATGAAACCAGCACAACCGAGCCGACAACCAATACCAACTCCTTGAACAGGATAGCCGCCATACCCGGCACAAACACAAACGGCAGGAAAATGGCCAGGAAGGTCAGTGTGGCGGTCACAATCGCCGAACTGACTTCCTGCGACCCACGCTGGGCATAGTCCTTCACGCCTTCGGATTTCAAGCGTGTGATGTTCTCCAACACCACGATCGAATTGTCCAGGATGACTCCCAGCGCCACCACGAGTCCACCCAGGGAAAAGACGTTGATGGAGAAACCGGCGCCTTTCATCAGAGCGAAATTGGCCAGTAGAGTGACTGGCAGCGCGACGACCATCACGATCACCTGCCGCCAGCGGCCGAGGAAGAGATAGACGACGAGGATGACCAGGAGCGCCGC
>JAGLDW010000840.1 GCA_023145395.1 Lentisphaeria bacterium
GCGAACGTGTTCCGAGGGAAGCTTGACCGTCCGATCCCCGGCTGGGCGTACGACGAACAGGGACGGTATATCAACACCGGCATCGGGCATCGTCTCTTGATCGAGTATCTGCGCTCGCTCCGAAACAATGACTTCCAGCTCGGTGTGATCGGCAACTCCGGCGACCCGTTCATGGTGGCCACGGTTCTCGACTCGCACTTGACCGAGGCCAAGGACCAGCCCAATCTCGAATACCGCAAGTTCCTGCCGCAACGTCTCATGTGGGGCGGCAAGCCCATCCATCTGCACTCCGGCGGCGGTTTCGACAACCCGGCGCTGGAAATTGACTGGTCCACACTGAGTGACGACGAAATCCGCCTGTTCTACCAAGACCACCTGCACCGCTGGATGCTGGGCTGCTGGCAGGGCGGCTATGTGCCGAGCGTCATGCACATTCCCGGGCGTGAAAGCGTGGTGCGAGAGATGCCCGCGGTGTTGGACGTGATGTCCCGTGGCTACCGCTGCGTCCCGGCCTGCAGCGGTGACACGCGCCTGGTACGGGCCCGCTACGGAAAGGGACTACGGTCCGTCCTGGTAGTCTCCAACCCGACCCAAGCCAAGATCGCGACGACGGAGTTCGTGCACGACGCCTACATCGCGGATGGCCATGTGGTACCCGTCCAGTATGATGGGGGTGCCCTCACCTTTGAGCAACGCCCCGATGGCACGCGCGTGCCACTGGTCGTGGGCCGAAACCGGACTGCGCTGATCACCGTGCCGATGGCCCTGGAATGGCTAGGCGACGCTGCGGACTTCGCATGTACCGGGGAAACCTCCGCAGACATTGCTATTGACCGGATCGTGGTTACCGCAGCCCTGACCACAAACCTCACGCGCCAGTGCCGAATCTCTGCCGAAGCACCACCAAACTACCGTTGCGTCGGCATCACTCTCGCTGATCGCGAGGTCGTCGGCAGCGTCTGCACAATTCCCGCGGGAACGGCCACGCTGACAGTCGAGTTCCGTTCAGAACTGTTCCAGACTCCCGAAGTCGATCTTATGGACTTCCCGTTCGCATCGGCATCCATCGTCCTGCCTGCACAGGCACCCGCCCGGATCCAGGGCGCATCGGCAATGTTGAATGACGCGATTGTGGCGCACTTCGGTGCGGAACTGGGCCTCGTCGAGCGCCTTCCCGAGGCCGGCGCTGTCATCCGGATCGGCATGTCGCCCAGTCCCGGGATTGCGCTGAGCCGTGACGGACGGATACTATCGGTGTCGGGCGCCACCCCATTCGCGACGCAACAGGCCGTGGCGAAGCTGATCCGCTGGATTCTCGACCGCAAGCTGCGATACATCCCCCCATTTTTCTACCTGCCCATCCAGCCAACTCGCGACATGCTTTCACGCATCGGAGTTGGGCGCGACAGCTTTTTTGTGGACGTGGCGACAAGCGGGGGAAAAATCCCCAAGCGCCTGACTGGGCGTGCCCTGTCCGGCGGCGGCATGGTTCAGCCGCGCCAGGCCGAACGTCTCGTCGGCCACAGGATTGCGGGGGGATACTACGCGGACGATTCGGTGCTGGTCTGGGCTTTCGAGGGCGACGGGTTCGCGTCCTGGAAGAACCTGAGCGTGTACGTGAATGCGGACGATCGTGGCTCGGGCCGTGAGACCGTGGCCGATGGTTGCGATTGGCGCCTGTCCATGGACCGGGCGACGGGTCGCGGTCAACTGCACCGCTACGACGACATCGCGCCTGATGCGGACGGTGCCACGATCGTTCGTGGCACGCATCGCCGACAGCTCGCAATGATCGAGGCCACGGTCGCGCAGACCGACAAGTGTCTCTATGTCGCCGTGAGACGCGACTTGATGAAGAGACTGCCCCCCATCCCCGCGATTCGGTTCTACCTGCTTCTCTACCTGGAGGACGGCTCGAACCGGCGTGTGACTTTCCGCGCGCGCCCCGACGGCGACGCTATGGGCGATGCAGTCGATCTGGGCACACTGCAAGCCAGGAAAAACGCCGAGGAAATACGGGCCGAACTCGCGGTGCCGACTCTTGCGGGGAAGCCTGTGATCGATGGTCGGCTTGACGAGCCGTTCTGGGATCGGGCAGCACGGATTCACAGGCTTGGACCATTGCGCGGCGACCACGTGAACGAGCCGACGGAGGCGTTTCTCGCATTCACCGACAACGCATTTGTGCTCGGTGTGCGCTGCTGGGATTCGCGCCTGAAATACGTGGGGCGTTCCGCTGTCGCGCGAGACAGTCAGCGGATCTGGGCGAGCCACGATCACGTCGAAGTGTTCCTGGCTCCCGGCGTCTCGGCCGAGGCCGATTCCTACCCGTTTTATCAGCTCATGTCCAACGTGGCCGGCTCCCAGTGGGACGGCTACAAACTGAGCGATGCCTGGAACGGGTCGTGGCAGGTGAAGACGTCATCGTCGGAGAGTTGCTGGGAAGCCGAGTTCAGGATTCCTTTGTCCGACCTCGGCGAACATGCGCAGGCTTCGGTCTGGCGCTTCAATGTCGCGCGGTTCCTGTCGCTCCGCCGCGAGTGGTCCACCTGGGCACCGATCACTGGTGGTTTGCAGAAACCGAACGGGTTCGGGGTGCTCGTCAGACAGGACCGTAAATGAACCGCGAAGAAAGGATTGGCAGATCATGACAAGCATTTTCCGGACGATTGTATTGATCGCATTTGGCGGCATCACTGGAGCAGTGGCGTGGGCCGCCGATGGGGCGGTCGTGCTCACGAATCCAGGTTTTGAGGATGGTGTCAAGGGCTGGAGTGCGTGGATTGCGCGCCAGCCGGTGAAGGTGAGCACCGTTGATGGTGCTAGTGGCAAGTGCCTGCGGGCCCTCGGCGAAGCGGGCTCGCGTGTAGCGGTGTCACAGAAGTTTGCGGCTGAGCCGCAGCAGTGGTATGCAGTGCGCTACCGCTACCGCGCAGCTCCCAACGGTGCCGGCGGCGGCAGCATGGGGTTTTGCCGGATTACCCTTACGGATTCGACCGGAAAGTTCCTCGACTATCCAAGCACGCGTCCGCTGCTCGACACCTTCGGCGCCTGGCGGACGGGCATGCAGACCTTCAAGACGCCGCTCTCCATCGGCACAGTGACGGTCGGATTCAACCAAACCGGTGCCAGCGACCTGCGTGTGGACGAGGTGTCTGTCGAGAGGATCGACACCCCTGCCCCACGCCCCAACACCTGGAGTCAGCTCACACAACGCCGGGAGAAATCCCTGGTGTTTTCCTCCTGGCAGTACACCAACTCGGCGTCTCATTTCCGGAAGATGGGGCTCAAGTATGGCTGGCGCTATCGTCTCGGGGAGCAGTATCGGGAACTGAAGGACAGCCGGACCGTGTCATTCTGGAGCGGTGCCGAAACGTATGCGGCCTATGCGAAGCACGACATCAAGGCATGTCCGTACATCTACCACGGCGCCAAACGAATCCGCGACGCCCACTACGACAACAAGCCGCCCGCCGACCTTCCGGACATGCTGGATCCCGTTTGGCACAACGGCTATGTGGATGCCTGCCAGGCTGTGTGCAGGCAGCATGGCAGCAACCCGGGGCTGGAGTATATCTTCGTCCAGGACGAATCGTACGGAAAATTCAAGAATGCCATTCTGCCATTGGCCAAACGCGTGTCCGCACGCTGGGGCGAGATCGATGAAGAGGTGAAGCGCGACCACGGCGGCGGCATCCACGGTCTTCCCGAGGGACCAGATGACGAGAATCCATACCGCTGGATTGCCTACTACTCGTGGGTGCAGAAGACCTGGGCTGCGACCTTCGCACGACTACGGGGGGCGATCGACGACTCGGGCTGCGGCGCCAAGCTGCTTGGCCCAGACGAGGTGGGGATTCTGATGCCCCTGCCGTGGTGTGATCTTGCGGAGAGTGTGGACGTTTTTGTGGGGCAGTGTCTCTACAGCCGCGGCAGTGCGCAGACCTACATCGCCGGCTTCACCACAAAGTATTCGCGCGACCTGACTGGAAAGCCCGTCCACAATGCCACCCAGATCGTGAAGTACTCGGGATCGCCCTCGCCGGAGGAAGTGCAGCGGCAATACTCGCAGGTGCTTCAGAATGGGGGCGAAGGCGAGATGATGATTGGGGTGGAGTGGTTCGACCGGGAACTCAGCCACCATCAATACAGCGCTCCAGCGCGTTGGGCGACCATCAAGAACCTGCTGAAACTGATGTCCGAATACGAAGTGCAAACGCCGGAGACCAGTGCCGTCGCCCTGCTGTACTCCAGCATCTCGGGCATGGCGCAGGGCCGGGCATTCAACAGCAATAAAATGCTTGCTGCATATGCCGTGTGCGGGCCAAAGCTGCGGAGCTGGCCCGTGGTGGTCGACAGCTATGCGCTACGATGCGGAAAGTCGTCGCTCGATGGGTACCGGGTCGTGATACTGCCCAACATGCCATACGAAACAGGCATTGTGTTCGCGCAACTTCAGAAGTTTGTGCAAGAGGGCGGACTGCTCGTCTGCACCGACCCCAGCGCGCTGCGCACCGACGAACTCGGCAAGAGCCTGGACGCCTCGCATTTTCTCGGTGCCAGCCCGCAACCAACCGCCCGCAGACGGCAGATGACCATCGACATGCCGGGGCAAGCGCCTGCGCGCCTACGCGTCCATGCGCCGGAGTGCTTCACGCTGCAGCCTTTAGGAACCGACACGCAGATCGTAGCTCGCTACGAAGACGGCACGGCCGCTGCAACCCTGCACACATCTGGAAAAGGCCGTGTGCTGCTATTTGGCGCCAGTCCGTTCGGCAGCACGTATGTCTCGGAAGACACCGCCTGGGTGAAGTGGTGGGAAGAGTTTCTCAGGGCGAATGGTGTGGAGACGGATCTGCCCATCTGGGATCTGCGACTTCCCGACGAGGCACTCGTGCAGGCACGCAAACCGGAGGGCGTCTGCCTCACAGGAAACAATTTTGTACGCTGCCAGAATGGCGTCTACCTAGCTGCCAACCGCTCCGTTTCGGGGTACTACACACTGTCCGTGTCACCGGACCTCTCGCCGGAGACGGCAACCGGCACGCACATCGCCTTCACGGACGGCGACCTCACCGACCGGCTGCAGGCAACCAAGGGCCCGTTCGACAAGAGCGGCAAGGCAAAGACACCCTATGCGGAAGCGGACTGGGCCAACCGCTGGAGTGCGAAAGCACTCATCAATGGACTGGACATCGACTTCGTTCTCCCGGAATCGAGGCAACTCTCACGCCTTGTGCTGTGGTACTCAGGGGGAGTGAAAACGCTCACGGCGAGCGGCCGCACAGGCGAAGGTTGGACGCGAATCAAGACACTATCAGGCACGGATGCAGGCGGGGATGTCCTTGATCTGACCGTGCCTCTGAACGGCAGCTTTTCGCATCTGCGCCTGCACTTCAGCAACCCAGGAACCACTCTCGCAATCGGCGACATTGAGCTATGGGCAAAGAGCAATGGCCAGTTAGAATAGTCGGACAATCGCTCGATAGGGAGCACCATGAAACACCTGAATTGCCTTTGGCCTTACCCCCAAAAACTCACACTGAAGGGGCAAACATTTACCCCTCCGCAAACAGTAGCGCTGCGAGGGGAACCACTGAATAGCCGGCTAATCAACGACTTGCGCCAGATAGCAGGTCTCGAGCTCACCGATGACGACACCGCTTTTCCCATCACCTATACCGTATGCCATGGGATGCGCCCAGAGCACTACACTCTGGATATCGTTCCCGACGGCGTCATCATTGAGGTGGCGGACCTTCGAGCACTCGGTTACGCCATTCAGATGCTTGTGCAAATCGCGTTGCTAGCCAGGAGCGATGGGGGATGGCCGTGCCTGCACATCGAAGACTGGCCGACTTTTGCCAAACGTGCGGCCATGATCGACATGGGACGAAGCGTCTTTCCCATGCCTATGCTGAAACGGCTTGTCCGTGTGTATTCCCGTTTGCGCTACAACCAGTTGCATCTGCGTCTGTTTGACGACGAACTATGCGGCGTACGGTTCGAAGGACTGCCCTTTGGCAGTGAGAACCCGTATGCCATCAGTCTGGCAGAGCTGGCCGAACTTGTGTCGTATGCCGGCGACTATGGCATGGAAGTCGTCCCGGAAATCGAGACTTGGGGGCACGTCACCTCGATCGTGCACCATAGGCCTGAGCTGCGCGGCGGTGAGGGGATGTACGCCGGCTCGTCCTTCCTGATCTGTCCGGAAACTATTGACTTGGTGCGGCAACTGACCGAGCAGGTCGTCTCCGTCATGCCCAGCAAGGCGACGATTCATCTTGGTTTCGACGAGGCGAAATGGTTTCTGGCTCCCACGATGCCAGCCGGTTTCCAGCCGGAGGATCTGTTGCTGCGCTACGACGACATGCTGCAGGAACTTGGGGCGCAGCATGGGAAGCGTCTGACCATGCAGATCTGGGCAGACCACGCCGGACGGGCCGTAGCCGAATCCATGCGTGATCGGGTGATCCTGCAGCCCTGGCAATACTGGAACGCCTTGCGCGGCAAGATCGACGAGGCCGTCGAGCGCTACTCGGGTGAAGACAAGCCCCGATGGATGATGGGGGTCGGCCAAAGCATGGCTCAATACCGTGGCGCCTACCATGCAACGCGCCACTTCACACAGCAGGCCATTGACAGCTCCAATCTCGACGGATTGACTGTATGCCTCTGGGGCTGGAACGACATCAGCCGAATGTTCATTTCGCTGTTTGCCGGCGCCTATTTCGCCTGGAATCCCCGATCCCCCGCGCCATTTGCCGACACTGAGGACTACGAGAATTTTGATCGGCACGTGTTTCCCATCATGTGCCGCTGGCAATCCACCTTCCGTGACGCATTTCCTGATGAACTGGATGCCGATCGCGGACCGCTGGTCCGAGCCGGCTGGCACATGTGGGGGAAGCGGCATGGACAACCCGTCGCACCAACTGTCGTTGCATCCAAAACCGAATTCGGACACGACTACCTAACCGAGTAGAATGAACTTTCGAACAAGGAGTGAACCATGAACACACCCATCCAACTCAACTCGCGTCGTGAGTTGTTCGTCGACCACTACTTGATCGACCGGCTGGAGGACAGCACGCTGAAGATGCATCCGCCTCAGCGTCAAGAGGTGGTGTTTCAAGTTGATGGTGTTCTCGAGAACGCCTGCAGTGGGGTCTATAGCGTGCTCGTCGAGAATGATGGGCACTACCTGCTGTACTACCGGGGAAAATACCCACTGGGGAAAGGCGAAGGGGACGGCTCGGCGCAGCAAACCGCCAATGTGGCCATCAGCACCGATGGACTTCATTTCGAACGGCCAAGCCTGGGAATTCACGACTTCGGAGACGACGGCAAGAACAACGTGGTATGGCAGGGCATCCAGGCGCACAATCTCGTTCCTTTCCGTGACCAGAACCCCGATGCGGACGACGACAAACGCTTCAAGGCGGTGGGTGGCACCGGCTCGAACAACCTATATGCACTGTACTCGCCCGACGGCTTGCATTGGCGCCTGGCGCAGGACGAGCCCCTGGCTGTGGTCGGTGCTTTTGACAGTGCCAATGTCGCGTTCTGGGATCCCACGATCGGAAAATACCGGCTGTTCAGTCGCTTTTTTGCCAAAGGGCGGGGACGGGCAATCCAGAGCTGCGAATCCGACGACTTCATCCACTGGACCAACCCCGTGCCGCACCAGTACGACCAGGACGCACCGATCGAGCAATTCTACACGAACGCGACCACAACCTGTCCCGGCGCAGAGCACATTCTGCTGTCATTTCCCATGCGCTACGTCGCGGAGCGCACAACTCCCGTCGAGGACATCAGTGCGATGGACTATCCCGGCACCGGCGCACCCGGTATGGCCGGCATGACCGACGCAATCATGATGTCGAGCCGCGACGGGGTGCACTGGCACAGGCCATTCCCCGAAGCCTGGCTTCGACCCGGCCTGGACGAACGGAACTGGACGCACCGCAACAATTGCACCGCCATCGGCATCCTGCCGCTGCGTGACGACGAGTGGTCCATGTACATCAGCGAGCACTACGGCTGGGCCGATAACCGCTTGCGACGCCTGAGCCTGCGCCCATGGGGGTTCGGGAGTGTCAATGCAGGCCATCGCGGTGGCGAGATAGTCACCCGTCACTTCACTTTTGATGGCTGCGAACTGCGCCTCAACTTCTCTACATCCGCTGTCGGATCCGTCGCGGTGGAACTGCAAGACCAAGCAGGCAAGCCGCTCGATGGCTTCGCATTCGACGATTTCATCCCCCTTTACGGCGACCGCCTCGACCATCCCGTGGCATGGTCCGGCGGCGGGGACGTATCGGCCCTCGCGGGTAGTCCGGTACGGTTGCACTTCAGGCTCAAGGACGCCGACCTCTTCGCATTCCGGTTCTTCAAGGACGCCTGACAACC
>JAGLDW010000841.1 GCA_023145395.1 Lentisphaeria bacterium
AGGTCACCATTACGCGCGAGCAGCTCATCGGGCTGATCGCGTCCGACGCGAAGTTCATGGGTGAGCGCGGGGAAATCGCCGAGTACGTCTGCTCACTCGAAATCGGCAAGGGCCTTGACGAGAACCAGGTCAAGGATGGCTACAAGCAGTTCAAAGACGAGAAGCAGGCGAAGGAACTCGCCGACCTCGCGGAGAAGCACGGCCTGTCTACGGAGCGGCTATCCAACTTCGTGGATAGCATTCTGCAGCGCATGATCTTCGACGGTGAGAAGCTCGTCGATCTGCTTGCGCCGCTGGATCTCGGCTGGCGGGAGCGCACACAGCGCGAGCTCGCCCTCATGGATGACCTCGTCCCGCTCCTCAAAAAACACGCCGCCGGCCGCACCATCTCCGGCCTGAGCGCCTACGAGAAATGAGTTGGCACGCATGAATAAAGACAACACACAACACGCGCTCGTTCCTCGACTACGGTTCCCGGAGTTCCGGGGGAAGCCCTTGTACAGCATTTGTCTCGGGGATGTCACCGCAGAATCGAAAATTCGAAACGGGGACGAGTTCTCGGCAGCGTCGGTCATGGGAGTGCGGAAGGGCGAAGGCATCGTGCCAATGGAGGAGCGACTGGTCGCATCAGACATCTCGCGCTACAAGCTCGTCCAGAAGAACTGGTTTGCGTACAACCCGATGCGCCTCAACATTGGATCAATCGCACGACATCATCACGACGACGATATACTCGTGAGTCCGGACTATGTCGTCTTCCGATGTCTCGAAGAAGGTGCTGCACCGGAGCTCTCGCCCGATTACCTAGACCAGTTTCGCGAATCCAGTAATTGGGATGCGTTCGTTGCTGAAGCTGGTGATGGCGGTGTCCGCGTACGGATTTACTACAGCAGGCTTGCGGAGCTGCGGTTGGCGGTACCGGACATCGCGGAGCAACAGAAGATCGCCGGCTCCTTGGGTTCGCTGGACGATTTGATCGCGGCGGAGGGGCGGAAGCTGGAGGCGCTGCGGGATCACAAGAAAGGGCTGATGCAACATCTCTTCCCCCGCGAAGGCGAACGCCAACCCCGCCTCCGCTTCCCCGAGTTCTTCGATGCACCCGAGTGGACTGAGTACAGGACGGAGTGCGTATGCGAGAGAATAATGGACGGAACGCACTTCTCGCCGCAGTCAACTGATGGGCCGCGCCCGTATCTCACCTCAAAGAACGTCCGGAATGGCTTTCTCGACCTGTCAACCGTGACGTTCATAAGCGAAGAGGATCATCGTGAGATTTACGCCCGCTGCCCCGTTCAGAAACATGATGTGTTGCTCACGAAAGACGGCGCAAGCACTGGGAACTGCGTGATCAACAATCTTGATTACGAGTTTTCACTTCTATCCAGCGTGGCGGTACTCCGTGGGAAGGTATTGAAGATAGTGCCCGCGTTCCTCTACTACACCATCGTTTCTCCGCGGTACAGGAAGCAGCTTTTCGATTCCATCGCGGGGCAGGCAATCACGCGGATTACACTGACGAAGCTCAAGAACTACACTGTCGTCCTGCCCGATATGGCCGAGCAACAACGTATCGCCGACTGCCTCACCGCCCTCGACACCTGGATCGCCGCACAGGCGGAGAAGCTCGATGCCCTCCGCACCCACAAGCGAGGCCTGATGCAGCAGCTGTTCCCCTCCCCGGAGGTATCCTGACATCATGAACGAGCTGATTCTTTACACGACCGAAGACGGTCGAAGCCAGATTCAGTTGCGCGCGGATCAGAACACGGTTTGGCTGACGCAGTTGAAGATGGCGGAACTCTTCGACGCCACCAAGCAGAATATTTCCCTGCACCTGAAGAACATCTTTGAGGACGGGGAGTTGGATTCAGATTCAGTTGTCAAGGAATCCTTGACAACCGCCGCCGATGGCAAGCGGTACAAGACACTGCTCTACAACCTAGACGCCATACTGGCCGTGGGATACCGGGTGCGCTCGC
>JAGLDW010000842.1 GCA_023145395.1 Lentisphaeria bacterium
CCGCGGCGGCGGCAAGGAGGCGCGTCGTCAAGTCCTCTCCCGTGGACAGCACGCGCACCAGAGCCGGTCGCACGGCGCGCGACTTCGTACCGCGGTCGAGCAAGGCATCCAAGGCCACATGTCGGACGGATCCGCTGGGATCCTCCAGTGCATGGCTGAGAACCTGCACCACACCCTCGAAGTCCCACTTCCTCAGCACCATGATGATGACATACCGCGTGCCCGCGTCCGTGCATGCGGCGTACGCCTCTGCGAGATCCTCGTGGTGCGCGTCGTCCTCGTGGACCATCACGCCGATGGCACAGTGTCCTTGGAAGTGTGGGCCGCTCAGTGCAGCGAGTCGAAACCAGAATCCGTCCGCACCCGCGGCGTCCGTGAGCCCGACGAGGGAGTCCCGCTCATCAGCTGAACAGTCAAGCTGGCGCGCAGTACGCTCAGGCACGGAGAACGCGTGAGAGACTCGCCCACCTTCCCGAAGTGGTGTCAGGACTCGCTCCAATCTCCGCAGATTCTGAAGCAGGCAAGACCTCGCCACCGCCGGATCCACACTTGAGGCGCGGATGATCCGGTCCATCGCGTCGTCGGCGCGACAGAGGAAGGCCGCCCAGCCGTCAACGAGCCGCTCGCCACTGGGGGTCGCGGGACTCCGGCCACATCCACCGACCGCGACGGTGGTCAGGAGCACAAGGCCAACGACGAGCAGGCCGCCGCTCCGCAACGACTCACCGAACCCCACGTCCACCAGGCACAGGGTCCTCTTCAGCCGCATGTCAGATGATCCTAGTACTACAACTTACATTCCGCAGGTCCCGTGACACGAACCTGGGAATAATCGAACGTGCCAAGCCCTTGCCCGCTCGTTGGTTCCGTCACTTGTACGTGAGCTGCCTTGCCCTCCTCAACGCCACGAGAATCCTCGATTCCTCCTTTTCGATGGCTTTCAGCTCCCTCAAGCCTTCCCGGAACGCGCGGTACCGGCCGCTCGCCTGGGTCATGCGCTTGTGGTCCGCTTTGCGGACCAGGCGACAGCGCCGCCGTCCACTCGCATCCTTGAAGAGGAACTGCATCTGCCGGTGCCCCGTGCCTTGCGCGCAGTGACATCCTGGCTTCCCGCAGGTCCGGTCCACCCACGACACGGTCCCCACGGCCAGTTCCTTCTCGCTCAGGAGTCGGCGGAGAATTCGCCGACGCTGCTGCTCGCAGTTCCGCAGCTCGACCTGCAACTTTTGGATAGACATACGCATGGGGTCTGATATACGTATAGCAGCCGTATGTATACCA
>JAGLDW010000843.1 GCA_023145395.1 Lentisphaeria bacterium
TTGACGCAGCAGCTTCCGTAGAATCTGTCGGGAGCGCGAAGCACGAGATCTTGAATGCCCTCGGCAGCTCGGCGTGCGGCGTCCACATCCTCCCGCATCGCCCCCAACCAAGCCACGCCGGGGCTGAGGACAAAACGCAGATCCTCGTCGTTTGGCTCCATCACAGCCAGTACATCGTCCAGCAAGGATGCCGAATCGCCACTCACGTGCACGTGCGTGTCAATCCAAGTCAGGGGAGTCGCCCCTGCCTCGCCGCCGTCTCGTTTCTCATTCGCCTGCCTGTCGTCCATGTCTGTCCGCATAATCTTTTCCAATTCCATTTTGGATGACTTGTCTCTCATCTCGAGTAGACTTCCCCCCGCAACCTTAGTGCCTGAAGACGAATCAGACCACGGAGATCAAAGGACGTGGCATTGATTGACTCCCTGGCAGAGGGCGGCGATCCGCTCGCTAAAGCATCGCTACCACTGCCGCGTAAACGCGGAACTCAGACTGGGAATCATCCGATGGGTCTTTGCCTGAGTCCCGCGTTTACGCGGCAGTGGTAGCGAAGGTTTACCGAGAGGTCCCGTACATGGTCCGGATTCAGCTCCGGCAATCTCCTCTTCCGCTCTTCTCCGTGTCTCAGTGCCTCCAGCGCGGCGGGTGGTTCAATCCGTGCTTGACTCGCACTTGGACTACCCGTTGGCCGAAACAGTGGTACAGTGGAACCACGTGGCACGTCCATCCAAAACAGATGTTTTTTCGTGCCGATCCAGGCACGCACTTGCTGAAGCTGCAAAGAAGGAATGAAACCATGTTGAGAATGGGAATTGTCGGGGCGGAAAACTCGCATTGCGCGGCCATCGCGAAGCTATTGAATGTGGAGAAGGCGCTTCCTTGCCGGGTCGTGTCCGTCTGGGGCGAGGCGCCGCGCTTCGCGAAGAAGGCGGCGGAGGCTGGCCAGATTCCGAAGATCGTGAAGAATTGGCGCAGCATGCTTGGCGAGGTGGATGGTGTGATGATCACGCACCGTCACGCGAAGTATCACGCCGAGGTCGCCCGGTTCTTTGTGAAGCACGATGTGCCCTGCTTCATCGACAAGCCGTTCACCTTCACGCTCAAGGAGGGCAAGAGTCTGTGCCGTCTGGCCCGGAAGCGCGGCGTGCCGATCGTCAGCTTCAGCGTCAAGGTCCTGCACGAAACCTTCAAGGATCTTCAGAAGGCTTTGGCGGACGTCGGAACCGTGGCGTTCCTCAACAGCACGGGCCCAGCCGATCTCAAGAGCAAGTACGGCGGTGTGTTCTTCTACGGCATCCATCAGATCGACCCGGTGATCGAGCTATTCGGGAACCAAATGGACACAGCGCAGATCCTGCCCCATGGCTCCGGAGGCATTGCGGTTCTGACCTACAAGAACGGTCCGGTTGTGACCATCAATTGCGCGAACAACGGATCCCGTGTGTTTCACTGCACGGCCGTCGGCGATCAGGGCTTGGTCGACTGGACGTTCGGTCGCGATGCCAGTCCCTACCTCGCGGGAGCGCGGTTGTTCACGGAGATGTTCCAAACCGGCAAAGAACCGATTGCGCATGAACGCATGCTCGCGCCCATCGCCGTGCTCGAGTCGCTGGCCAAATCCCTGGAGCTTGGCGGCCAGCCCGTGAAGGTGGGAAAAGTGGCGCTGTGAAGAACTACGCCGGACGGATCAGACGGATCGGACGGATCGGACAGATCGGGAACACGAAAAGCTCAGACAAGGACCACGATCGATCATGACGCAACAACGTCCCAACATTCTTCTTTTTCTTCCCGATGCGACGGCTGCGCACGTTATCCGGCCGGACAGCGACTGCCTGACTCCCAACATTGACCGGGTCGCTGCGCGTGGGCTGCGGTTCAACCGTGCACACACGGTGCTGCCGACCTGTTCCCCCGCCCGCGCGAGCCTGATGACCGGCATGCTGCCGCACAATCACGGCGTGTTGCAGGTCGAACACACCGTGGACGACGACCAATCCGTGCTGCGTACGGAGTATCCGCACTGGGCTCAGCGTCTTAGCGAGGCCGGCTATCGAACTGGCTACTTCGGCAAATGGCATATCGAGCGCACAAACCAGCTCGAGGATTTTGGCTGGCAGGTCAATGGCTGTGATGCGGGCGCCGCGTACCGAGGCGTCGG
>JAGLDW010000844.1 GCA_023145395.1 Lentisphaeria bacterium
TGGGGTCGGGCGGGGTGTCGCAGGTTACGCCTTCGCAGGGGTCTTCGCAGCGTCCCTGGACGCAGGCGGGATCGATGCAGATGTCCTCTTCGCAGACTTCCCCCTCGGCGCAGTTTTGACTTGGGCAGTCCTTCTCCCAGCAGAGGCCGTTGGCGCAGGTCTGACTGCTTGCGCATTCGACCTCCACGCAGGCGCGATCGATGCAGACGTTTTGTTCGCAGACCTGGCCCGCGGGGCATTCGAGGACCCCGCAGTCCATGGGGTAGCAATAGCCGTTGGCGCATTGCTCGCCCGCCGGGCAATCCACGCCGACGCAGGTTCTTTGTTCACAGGTTTCGTCCACGCAGACTTCGCCATAGCCCGTGCAAAGCTTGGTCTCGCAATCCTTTGGGTAGCATCGGCCCATGGCGCAGGCTTCGTCATCCGCGCAGTCGACGTGCATGCAGGAATCCGCGAGGCATGCTTCCTCGATGCAGATTTCTCCAAGGCCTGGGCAAGAATGAGTCTGGCAATCCCCGTCGATGCAATCTCCGCCCGCACAGCCCTGGCCCTCGGGGCAGTCGATTTCGAAACACCTGGGATCCACGCAGAACCCCTCAACACAGCCCCAACCTATCGGGCAGCGACGGTTCGGGCAGTTGATGTCGACGCAGTGGTCAAACATACACATCTGGGTGTCGGCGCAGTCCATGTCTGCTTCGCAGGTGGCCGTGTAATCGCTGCAAGCCTGAGCGAGCAGGCCGAGCAACATGAAAAGAACAATGCCGATGCGGCCCGCTTGAATATGGGAAGACTTTATCAAAGCGTTCATGCTTGCTCCTCAGATGATGGGTTCTGATGAAGAGTTGTAATGAAAGAGCTCAAAGTTCAAAGCCCGTGGTGCAATTGCTGGTGTAGGTGTCCATGTTTACCCACCAGATGCCTTGGCAGTACACGTTGTCCAGGTCTGGATTATCTGGGTTTGGATGATTCCGCAGGTTGATGTAGCTATTGCAGCCTTCCAGGTAGTCGGGGTAGTAGATGGTCACGGTGTCGGTATCCCTGCAGTCGGTGTTCTCAAAGGAGCAGGCGCAAGGGCTGGAGAGGCTGCAGTAGCTCCAGTAGGTCCAGGTCCGAGAATTGCCATAGGTCGTGTTGGTCGCCACCAGATCGCAAGAAGCGCTGGCCTCGCAGCCTCCGATGAGGAAAGTGCAGCTATTGCACCCAACCGAAACCCCCCCGTAAGTGCATACGTCCGCGCCGGAGATGGAGATGCATACATTGGTCCCGATGTCCGGATCGTAGGGATTGGGTGAGACACTGATGTCATGCAGGGCGGGGGTGGTCTCTATGAATCCGGTGGAGCAGTCGCTGGTGTAGGAGGACATATTCACCCACCAGGAACCATCGCAGAGTACATCATCCAAATCGGCGTAGTTTGGATGCCCTCGCAGGTCGATGGAGCTATTGCAGCCCGTCTCATAGTTGGGGTAGGTCACGGTCCTGTTATCTCGCGCATAGCAGTCGTCGACCTGGCATGCTTGTGTGCAGCAGTTTCCGCCGGGGCAGTCGGTGGTGCTGACGGCCGTGCCGGGGCAGAGGGTGCCCACGCCACAGCAGTAACGACATTGGCATGAGCTGCTGAGGCAGGTGTAGACATATTGACCGCCGGCCTGTTTGGTGGTGCAGTCTTCGATCACGATGATGTCGTTGCAGCCATCGGCCTGCTCCTCGCATCTCGTCACCATGTCGTCGTGACAACAAGGGTTGCAGACCCAGCCCTCGCATTCATGCTCACAAGTGGAAACACAGTGGCCGCTTTCGCAATCGAAGCCCGTGCCGCAGCTGCCGCAGTTGATGTTTTGTCCGCAGCCGTTGTCGTGCAGGCCACATTCGAAGCCCAAGTCGGTGCAGGTGCTGGGCTGGCAGCCCTGGCATTCGGCGTTCACGCAGCCATCAGGGCATTCGACGATGTTGGAGGTGTAATTGCATAGCCCATCCGCGCATGTGCCCAGCGGGTCGTAGGCCCGCAAATGGTTGGCGTCGGAGCAGGTGTTGGCCGGCGGCTCGTCACAGTCGATGCCATCACAGGGATCGTCGTTGCAGGCACCTTCCGCGCAACCATCGGGGCATTCGACGA
>JAGLDW010000845.1 GCA_023145395.1 Lentisphaeria bacterium
TCCGCATACGCTGGCTCCCACATAGCAATCCACCAGCAAGGAGCCAGCATGATGGGATCATCACGAAGGATACGGGGCAGCCGAGGCCAGAAGGATCATGGATACGCGGTGAGGGACGAGGGCGAGGTCGGGCTTCGCATCGCGGGTCTTCGACGCAACTTTGCGCGATTTCGCCGAACGAATTCGCCAAGAACGCGGATCCCGGACGGCCTACGCCAGGCCACGCTGGACGTGCTGGATAGTGGGATAGAGGAAAGCGAGGTGCGGCGCGCGTGCGGCGTGACCTCGGACCAGGTGGCTCAATGGCGAAAGAACCCGCAGGCGCGGGATCTAGAGCGCTCTCTGCAGAGGCAAGAGCTTCGCGTATTTCCCGTGGTCGATGACTTCGCATCAGCGGGACATGGTGGAGAGCCAGCGCCGCAGAAGCAGGATCTGGAGTTGGATCTGCGATTAGGCGATTGGACCCTCTGCATCCGACAACGACAGCGATAGGGGGAAGCGATGGCCAGACAGGATCAGAACCCATGGGGGCCGCGATGTTGCCCGTGAAAATTCGAAGAGTGATCCTCGCTCATCACCGTGTAGACTTCAGAAAGGGCCCCGACGGCTTGCTTGGGGAAGCCTACCTCCTGGGCGCGGACCCCTACAGCGGCGACTGCGTTGTCTTCGTCAAGCGGGACCATACGCAGCTCCGCGCCCTCATGGGCGACGAGATAGGCTTGTATCTCGTGACCCGACGGTTCGAGGGAGGCCGGGTAAATGTGCTCCAGACCTTCGAAGAGCGCCCCATTGGCGCAGCGATCTCGCGAGGGGAACTGTCGCTACTCCTCGAAGGAGCACGCTTCACGGTTCACAAGCGAGCTCGCTCCTGGCGCTCCTCCGCCTGACGCGTCGCAGAGGGCGGACAAATTAAAGCTTGACCTCGATCCCTTTTTTTGATCTGACGATCTCTGTGAATGCGGTCGCCACCACCACAGCACTGACTTCAGAAGAGCGGCATGAGGTGGCGGCTTGGATCGACACTCACCTGGCCGATGCGCCCAAGTCGGTCGCCACCTTTCTCACGCTACACCTCCCTTATCTGACATCGGGACAGGATCTGCCCAGGCGCCTCAATGAGAGCCTGCGCCAGCTACGTCGCTCTCTCGGCATCACGCCGTCAAGCGAAAGACGGCCTAGCGGTAGACCCTTGGCCTCAGTGCCAACGCGAGGGGCCAAGGCCAAAACGCCACTTACAGCGCGACAGCGACTGGAACAGCAGCAGGAGCGTTCCCAACATCTTGGCGATTGGCACCACAATTTGCACGATAGACACACTTTTAAGGTCACTCGCATCAAGGAGAAGCTTGCCACGATGGCACCCGACCCGCCCTCTTCAGTCATGACAGAAGAGCAAGACTCTTCAGCCATAACAGAAGAGCAAGAACAGAAAGAGACGGTCGTCACGCAAGATGAGATCACGATAGACACACCTCTTTCTGATCCTGCGTTCGACCCCACCCCTGAACAGAAGGCGAAGTCACGCGCTCGTGGAATTGAGCTTTCCGAACACATGATGAAGGGCGAGGGCACAGATCCCGCGCTGCAGTCGGTTACCGAGACTTTGATGTCCGAGGGAACGGTGGTCGGCGACGAAGAGACGATCGATCTTCCGGCGCATCTTCCCGACGAACTTGCCAAGGCCAAGGTGGTCAAGAGTCTTAACGACTCACGCCAACGCTACGAGATTTCGGTGACGGTCAATCCGATCACCTACAACGTGGAAAAACATGTCGTTATCAAACCCAACGGTGAACGCACGGTGGT
>JAGLDW010000846.1 GCA_023145395.1 Lentisphaeria bacterium
AATTCAGCTTATCGGTCGCTCCGCTCCCGAACGCTGATTCGTGACGTTCTTTCTCCCGATTAGGCAATACCGTATTTTTCGCACTCTTCGAAAGCATAGCGATCTGTGCAGCCAGCGACGTAGTCGCAGACGGTGCGCCAGAGTCCCTCTTCAGGGATGCGGAGCTTCGCTTTGCTGCCCATCGCTTCGGGATGCTGAACATAGTGCAGGAAGAGTCCGCGCATGAGCTCAACTGCGACGACGCTATCGTCGGCGACGCAGGGATGGTAGTAGAGCTGCTGATAGAGGAAGTCGGCAAAATCGTTGAGCATGACGGCCATTTCATCGCTGAACGCAATGAGCCGTTCCGGAGCATTCATCACATCGGCGACCGTTTGCGGGCCATGTTTTTCGAGGCGGCGCTCCCCTTCGTTAATCACATCGTTGACCTGCAAGTCGAGCAGGTTGCGAATGGTGATGCGCATGAACTGCCCGCGTTCGAGGTGGGCATACTGCTCGTGCGTCCGTGCGGCGGCGAGCCGCCAAAAGGCGTGGGCCTCCAGTTGATAAAGGGTAATCACCCCCGCTTCGAGTCCGTCGTCGACATCGTGGGCGTAGTAGCTGATGTCGTCAGCGACATCTGCAATCTGCGCTTCGAGCATCTGGAACGGGCCGATGGGATATCTATCGAGCTGTGCACCTGGCGTGGCGGCTTCGTGCTTGAGGAGTCCAGCTCGCACCTCCCAGCTCAGATTGAGCCCGCGGAAGCCGGGATAGGCATATTCGAGTTTTTCGACCGCTCGCAGGCTCTGCAGATTATGGTCGAATCCGCCGTGCCCTTTCATAAGTTCATTGATGACGTGCTCGCCGCGATGCCCAAAAGGACTGTGGCCCACATCGTGAGCCAGGCAGATGGTTTCGGTGAGATCTTCGTTGACGTGAAACGCGCGGGCGAGCGTCCGGCCCACGGCCGCCATTTCGATGGTATGGGTGAGGCGCGTACGATAATGATCGGCCGTTCCGTTGACGAAGACCTGCGTTTTGTATTCGAG
>JAGLDW010000847.1 GCA_023145395.1 Lentisphaeria bacterium
TGTCACACCTGGCGGCGATACGACCGCAGAAGACGATGCAGCCGTCTCCGTAACGCGGCGACTTCAGGACTTGGCACGAGCCGCTGATGCGTTACAGGGCGATCTCGATGCCAAGATGGTCAAGGCCACAGGTCTGATAAAGAAACTGCTCAAGGACGGCTTCCACCCCATTGTCTTCTGCCGCTTCATTGACACGGCCGAGTACCTTGGCGACGAACTCCGTCAACGGTTGGGGCGGAAGACACACATCGAAGTGATCACCGGCAGTCTCCCGCCTGCAGAGCGGGAACATCGCGTTCGCACCATGGGCGAGCACAGATCGCGTGTACTCGTCTGTACGGATTGTCTCAGTGAGGGCATCAACTTGCAGGACAACTTCACGGCCGTCATGCACTACGACCTCTCCTGGAATCCGACACGCCATGAGCAACGCGAAGGCCGTGTCGATCGCTTCGGGCAACAGAGCAAGGTCGTACGCGCCCTCACCTACTACGGAACCGATAACCAGATCGACGGCATCGTCCTCGATGTGCTGCTGCGAAAGCACAAAGCCATTCGCAACTCACTTGGCATCTCTGTGCCTGTGCCAACAGACACCAAAGCAGTAGTAGAGGCCATCTTCGAAGGCCTCTTGCTACGCGAGAGCGGCGGTGTGAAACAAGATCTGCTGCCCGGCCTCGATGAGTATCTTCGGGAGGATCGCGAACGACTTCACGCCGATTGGGACAAGGCCAGCGACCGTGAGAGACGATCACGAACGATGTTCTCTCAAGAAGGCCTACAGCGGCATGTCAGCGAAGTCCAGGCCGAGCTTGCCTCCAGCCAACGTGCCGTGGGTTCGGGTCACGATGTGCAGCAGTTCATGGCTGATGCGGTCAATGCGGCAGGCGGACATCTTAACGAAGGGCGGAAAGGGTGGACACTCGATCTGTCTGCCACTCCCGTCGAGCTGCGCGATGCCTGCGGCCTTCAAGTGGACAAGGAATTACTTGTGTCCTTTGATTCATCTCATGGTGGCGAATACCTCACTCGTACGCATCCGCTGGTTGAGGGATTAGCCAGCCACGTACTAAACAGCGCCCTCGACGAACACACGCAATCCTTGGCGCGACGGTCAGGCGTCATCTATACCGATGCTGTCGAGCAGCGAACGACGCTTCTCTTGCTGCGCCATCGCTATCACATCATCACCGAACTGGCTGGCGACTCGAAACAGCTACTTGCTGAAGACTGTCAACTTGTGGCTTTCAGGGGCTCGCCAGAAAACGCGCAATGGCTCTCGTCTGACGACACAGAGGTGCTGCTTGAAGCTGCTCCGACAAGCAACATCGAACCGGAACAGAAGCGGATCTTCATCCAACGCATCATCGATAGCCATGACTCACTGCGCCCCACGCTGGAAAAACAGGCTCGCGCGCAAGGAGACGGCCTGCTGGCAGCGCACAAGCGCGTGCGATCGGCGGCCAAATGGCGAAACG
>JAGLDW010000848.1 GCA_023145395.1 Lentisphaeria bacterium
GGAATCAGGACACCGACACCGATGGGCTCATCAATGCCCTGGACACCGATTCGGACGGCGATGGTCTGTCCGACGGCGTCGAGGACGCGAATGCGGATGGCCTGATTGCCGGCGACACCAGCAACGATCGAGTCCTCGATGCGGGTGAGACGTGGACCGAAACCGACCCCATCAACGCCGACACGGACAGCGATGGTCTCCCCGATGGCTGGGAAATTGCGCACAACCTCGACCCATTCGCCAACGATGCCAGTCTCGATCCCGACACCGACGGTCTGGACAACGCTGCGGAGTTCGCAAACCAGACGGATCCGCACGTTGGAGACACCGACACTGACGGCCTCCCGGATGGCTGGGAAGTGGCGCACAACCTCGATCCGCTCACCAACGATGCGGATCTCGATCCCGACACCGACGGTCTGGACAACGCTGCGGAGTTCGCAAACCAGACGGATCCGCAAGCGGCGGACACGGACAGCGATGGGATGTCCGACCGTTGGGAGATCACGCGTGGTTTCGACCCGCTGGATGGGATCTCGGATCTTGACGGCGATACGTTCTCCAACTTGGCCGAGTACCAGGGGGGAAGCGATCCCCGGAGTGCCGAGTCGCTCCCCGTCGCGCACCTGTCACAGGTCCGCCGAGCGGCAGGGAACGCAGGAAGCATCGCTTTGGGAGTGGCGCAGTTTGAGAACGGATCGACAGTGCTCACGGGGAGTTTTGAAGGGAGTCTGACGCTTGGTGGCGGTGCCCGGGCAACCGCCTTCACCTCTCGTGGTGGAAGCGATGCGTGGGCCGCGTGCTATGCTGCAAACGGCGACTTGACCTGGGCGGTTCAGGCCGGGGGCGCGGGCGAGGACGCAGGCCGGGACGTGCACACATTCCCCGATGGCTCCTGTGTGGTTGTCGGTGGTTTCAGCGGCACTGCGGAATTCCATTCACCCGGTATGGCATCCGTGCAACTGAGTGCCGTCGGGGGGCGGGATGTGTTTGTGGCACGCTATACGCCGGACGGTGTGCTGGCGTGGGTTCGTGCAGCTGGCGGAGTGGATGCAGATACGGCCACGGGGGTTGTTGGCCTGCCGGATGGCCGTTGTGTGCTGACTGGAGAATTCACGGGGCAAGGAGCTGCCTTCGGAGTTGGCGGACCCAATGCAGCCACGCTTGCCTCCGCAGGAGGGACGGACATTTATCTGGCATGGTATGACGCGGAGGGGACATTTCTTCAGGCCGTCCGCGCCGGCAGCTCGACCGACGATCTCGGGAGCGGAATTGCCCTGGGCATGGACGGAACCCTTCTGGTTGTTGGCCAGATCACCGGACCGACGGAGTTCGCGAGCGCTGGTGACCGGAGCATTCTGGACGGAGAGCCCGCCGGCGATGTCTTCCTCGCCAAATACACTGCGGACGGGACGTTCGTCTGGGCGCGGCAGGCTGGCGGCCCGGGGAGCGACACCGCGCTCGGAATTGCAGCGCTTGCGGACGGCGGGATTCTGATGACCGGGACGTTCAGTGACACCGCGACATTTGGTCCCGGAGATAGCAATGAGACCGATCTCACCACCTTCGGGCAGACCGACGCATTCCTGGCCAGGTACGACGCAACGGGTGCTCTTGTCTGGGCCCGAGGTGTTGGTGGCCCGGGCGTCGATGTCGGTGCCGCCGTCGCGGCGTTGCCAGACGGCACGGCGCTGTTCACGGGCGACTTCGAGAAGGATGCCGCTTTTGGGGATGGGGGCGCTGCTATCCTCCTGAGCTCCGAGGGCGATCGTGATGTCTTCCTGGCTAGATGCGATGCGGACGGCAACGTGCTTTCCGCACGTCGGGTGGGTGGGCCCGAGCACAATCAGGGCTCGGATATCGCAGTGTTTCTAGGCGGTCGAGTCGCGGTCTGCGGTTCCTTCACCGGCCTGGCTCTCTTCGGTGCTGGCGAGCCCGGCGCTGTGGCACTCGATTCCCCCGGCCACGAATCTGCGTTCCTAGCCCGATACGGCTATCTTGTCTACGGGATTCGCACCATGGCGCCTGCGGGCGGCGACATGGGTGTCAGCATCGCTGCCGGTCTGAGCATGACTGCGGACCACGCCCCCACAGCGCTCGAAGAGATTGAGGTCGTGCACGAGAAACTGGATCCGTACGGTCCCAGATACACCTTCCTCATGGGGCGGTGCCAAATCAATGTCGCCGAGTATGTTCGCTTTCTCAATGACCTGCTGGCCACGCAGGACACCATGGTTCCCTCCGCGTATGTGGATCCTGCCACCGGCAACCTCTATTTCAATGAGCGAATGACGTCCGAGAGCCTCCTGTTCGAACCGGACGAGGCCAATGAAAACGGGTATTTCAACTATGGAATCCAGTACCAGGCTGCCGGCCGGGACACGGCCGCCCTCTACACGTATACCCCGGCCTGGAAAGATCACCCGATCGTCGGAGTCACGTGGTGTGGCGCAGTCAAGTACTGCAACTGGCTCTCGCGCCGGAAAGGGCTGTCACCGGATCGCTGGTGCTACAGCGAAGGACCCGAGCTTGCGGACTGGCACCCGACTCATCTCGCGAAAGGCCAGTGGGAGGACGGTTTTGACGAAGCTGAACGAGCAAGCTGGATCGCACGCCACCCGGATGGATTCCGGTTGCCCATGGACGATTATGCAGCTGGTTCTTCTGCCTACAATGAGTTTCTCAAGGCAGTTTCCTGGGACGGCAGAGTGTCTCGCCACAGACCTCAGGGGACTGCGTTTCATCTGAACTATTGGGAAAAGCAGGAAGAGTACCACGGACCCATGGCCGGCGAAGCTGGTTCGCCCAACTACTACGGTCTGAAACACGCGCTCGGAAATGTCTGGGAATGGATGAACGATGGGGGAGAGTCCGGAGATTTGTCGCGGCGTGCCATTCGCGGTTGGGGCTGGCGTAACTCTTTCGAGAATGTGCAGGATATGGAAGGCCCCCGCTTCCGACTCGGCGCAGTCCCGTCCAACGCATCTTCCGCCGTCGGATTCCGGGTCGTTTCCGTACGGGATGTGCAGTTTAGGGTTCAGCTCTCCACCTCGCCGGATTTCGCGGTCCGGGATCTACAGGAGAGAACTCTCGGGGAGTCGCGAACCTGGCACCCGGAACTGGCTCCCGCCCAAACCTACTATTGGCGGGTGTCGGCGCAGTATCCAACGGAGGGGGAGCCGCCTCCGACTACCTGGTTTGGCGCGGACGGCGGACAGGATGACCCCGGATGGTCATCTTTTGCCACGGTATCCGATATGGTGGTCGTGGACATCCCCGTGCAGGCTGCCTGGAACCTTATTTCCGTGCCGATCGAGTCAGTCTCGGTGCGGGACTTGATGGACCCGGGGCCCGGACCGCTCGTTTTCTGGACGTGGGACCGGTTGAACGCCGCATACGTCCAAACCGATACCATAGCACCCCACTCTGGCTACTGGTTCTATGCCAAGACCGCAGGCGCATTGCGGGTGAAGGGAATGGAAGTGCCGGACGATGAGATCCCCACTCGAGTGGGGACAGGCTGGAACCTCATCGGAGTCGTGAACGATATTCTCGAGCTAGACCTCGAGGGCATTTCCGGGGTCTTCCGCTGGGACGCCGTGGATCGGCATCACCTAGTCGAAAGTGAACAACTCCTCCGTTTCATCGGCTACTGGATTCAGGTTGCTCCTGACACGCCCGAGTTCATTCTCCACGAAAAGGCTCCGCGGGTCGGCCATTGAGAATCGGAGATGAAAACCAGGGATCGGAGCGGGATCAACAGGAGACAACGATGAGGGAAATGCGTAGAAAAGACCGCGCCATGTCGGCAGAGGATGCATACTCGCTGCTGGAGAACGCGGAATATGGCGTGCTATCGACCGTCTCTGCCAATGGCATGCCATACGGTGTCCCATTGAACTATTGCCTGGTTGATTCCCAGGTGTATGTGCATTGCGCCGTGGAAGGACATAAAATAGACAACATCAAACAGAACAAACAGGTGTCATTTTGTGTTGTGGGAAAGACGAAAATCGTCCCAAATGCCTTCACCACGGAGTATGAGAGCACCATTGTCTTTGGAGAGATGGAAGAGGTTCAAGGGGAGGACAAGCGGCTGGCCATGGAGGAACTGGTGCGCAAATATTCCCCAGAGTTCGAGGAGGAAGGTGGGAAAATCATAGAAAAAATGGCGGACAGAACAAAAGTCCTCAGAATCCGCATTGAGAGAATAACGGGAAAGGCGAACAAAAAATAACGGCCTTGTTGCACACGGCGCCCTTTTTTTGTTCCCGGACGACAGCCTTCTTCCGTCGCATGTGCTTCAACTCGGCGTCGAATGCCTGCGCGAGATGAAGCAGCGTGCCCTGGACTGGCGCGACACGGATCAGCTCACGAAAGGCCAGTGGGCGGACGGTTTTGACGAAGCTGAACGAGCAAGCTGGATCGCAGTGCTCAAGCCATCGGCCTTCGTTTTAGCCATATGGACAGACGAACACCAACAGGATTGAGAGGAGTTGCGCGGAAACAATGGTCAGCGGCACCAGCAACGTCAGCGCGCAGAGGGCTAGGGTCTCTCTCGGTTTCCCTGCGTGTTCGAGCCAGAGCAGAACGGCGGCAATTTTCCACCTTCTTGGTCATCCCACTGGTTTCGGGAGCGAGGGTGGCTACTGTTGTGCAGAGTCTACGGTCACTGCATTTAGGGAGAACGGAAGATGTCAGATTGTGTGCATGTGGGAATCATTGGTCTGGGGCACAACGGCGTAGCCCATCTGAAGTGCCATTTGGAGAGTGACTTGTCCCGGGTTGTGGCCGTGTGCGACCGGAATCCCGAGCTTGTGAAAGCCGTGTGCGCCGAGTTCGGAATCGCCCGCGGCTATACCGACGAGCGTTTTTTCGACGATGCGGAGATGGAGGCCATCAGCATCAACACGGGGGACCAATACCACGCCGAACCCTTTGAACTGGCCGTTCGCAGTGGCAGGCATGTGCTGATCGAGAAGCCGTTGGCGAACTCCGAGGAGGACGTGCTGCGGATGGTCGAAGCCTTCCGGGATTGTGGCAGTTCGCTGAAGATCCAGGTCGGCTATATCCTGCGCTTCAACCCCGTTTTCGAGGCTGTGCACGAGCTGGCGGCATCCGGCCAGCTTGGGGATGTGTATTATCTCGAGGGGGACTACATCCACAACCTTCTTAGTCAGGCGGAAAAGCCGGATCCGGTGACTGGCGTGAATTGGTATCTCGAGCACGAAATGCCCATTGTCGGAGGCGGAAGCCATCCTCTGGACCTGCTACGGTGGTTCAGCGGCAAGGAGGTCGTGGAAGTGTCGGGTTTCAGCAACGGACGGGCCTTTCCACAGATGCGGTACGACGATTGCCAAGTGGCGCTGTTTCGCTTCGAGGATGGGACGGTGGCGAAGGTGGCGGCGTTGTACGCGCCTCGCCTGGGCATGGCGCCCTTCTACAATCTACGGGTCTACGGCACGCGCGGGACGGTGGAGCGCGACACGGTGGCGCTGAGTTCGTCCGAGGAGGATGTCCACCCCGAGTTGCAGCCTGTCGAGGCCGACCGGGTGGGAGGGCATCCCTACACCAACGAGATCGATGATTGGCTCCGGGGTATTCTCGAGGACAAACCTGTCCGTGTGCCCTTTCTCGATGGTGCCAACAGCACCATGGCCACCCTCTGCGCAGTGCGCGCCATGCAAGAGGGAAAATCTGTCGCTGTGCCCGTTTTTCGGTAGGGTAACTCTCGGTGCGGGCCGCCCCGAACCACTGTCGATTGCGCTAGTGGCTCGGTGCGGCCCGCACCGAAGGCTGTCCGCATCGAACCACTGTCGATTGCGCTAGTGGCTCGGTGCGGCCCGCACCGAAGGCTGTCCGCA
>JAGLDW010000849.1 GCA_023145395.1 Lentisphaeria bacterium
GTCTGCGACAGCCAGCCCGAATGCAGGGTCGCATTCGACTGCGCCGAGCTTTTCTGGGACGCCCGATGCTACGGTCACTGGGCCTGCGAGCACGGCCAGTGCACGGAAGTCTGCGACGAGGTAAATTGCGGCGACGACTTCTGCGATGTAGCGCTTGGCGAAACGACCACCTCCTGCCCGATTGACTGCAACCAGGCCTGCCAGGAACCCGCCGACTGCGAAGACATCCCCTGGCCCATCAACTGCATCGGCCACTGGGAATGCAGGAATGGGCAGTGTGTCCCTGTCTGCGATGCCCCCCCCGAATGCCAAACGCCCATAGACTGCCTGGAAAACGAGTGGGCGGTCGATTGCGTCGGCCATTGGGGCTGCGAACAAGGTCGCTGCGTCGAGGTCTGCGACTTCGAGACCTGCGGCGACGATTTTTGCGACAGCCTTGGCGGCGAGAGCGTCGGCTCCTGCCCGGACGACTGCCAATCGGACTGCGAAGTGCCCTTCGACTGCATCGACAACGAATGGAACATCTTTTGCCAGGGCCACTGGGAATGCTTGGCCGGCATGTGCAGCCCCATCTGCGATTTCGACACCTGCGGTGACGGCGTCTGTACTCCGGAGCGCGGCGAGAGCGAGACATCCTGCGCTGCCGACTGCAGCCCCCAATGTCAGGTCCCGGCCGACTGCCTGAGTCTGCCCTGGTTCGTGGACTGCTACGGACACTGGGCTTGCGTTGACAGCATCTGCCAGGAGGAATGCGACTTCGAGACCTGCGGCGACAATTTCTGTGACCGCGCTGGCGGCGAGAGCCCACAATCCTGCCCCGACGACTGCGCGGTCTGCGTTGAGGAAGGCATGCCCACCGGCTTCCCGCCTGCCTGCTGCGCAGGACTCGAACCCATGAGCGACTGTGTGCCGGACAGTCCCTGCCCCGGCTCCTTGTTCTTCTGTGTCGACTGCGGCGACCAAAGCTGCGATCCCCACGAGAACCCATACAACTGCATGGATGATTGCCCTGAGGGCTGCGAGGTGGGCGAGGTGCGCGACTACGGCTGCCCGGACGGTGCCAACGTGCCCTGGTGCACCTGCGAGGAGCCTGCTTGCCAGCCAATCTGCCTCTACGCCGGCACAGACAGCGAGGGTTGGTACGACTCCTGTAGCGGTCGCCTGATCATCTGGGCCACCTGCGCCCCGAGCGACGACCGGGTGCATGAGGCTATCTGCCGGTACATTGGCACCGAGTCCGAGGGCTGGCACGACGGCACGAGCGGGGCCTTCATCAACTGGGACTACTGCGCGCCCTTGTGGAACTGCATCATCGATCCCAAGGTAAACTGCCGATAGGGCTACGCTGAAGACTGAGCCTGGATTGCATGGTGCTTCTGCTGGGATTGCGACAGAAGCCTTCGGGAATTGAATCAGGCGGGGGGAGAAATCACTTCTTGCGGACGGCCTTGATGGGCACCCACTCTTTGCTGCCGTCGTCGTAGTGCACGAAGACACGTTCGCCCTTCAGTTTGCCCACCTTGCCCGGATACTCAT
>JAGLDW010000085.1 GCA_023145395.1 Lentisphaeria bacterium
GTGAAAAAGGTCGCCTTGAAGCGGTGACTCTTGTGTTTTTCTGCTGTGGACATTTGGTCGTTATTTCGGGGGAGGGAGTACTTGTGCAAGGCAGTTGGGCGGTCTCGTCATCAGAAATCAGCACTATAGTTACTATGATTCCTGGGCACCCCAAATCAAGCATTTTGAGAAATGGACACATGATGAGCATACGGAGTTTCGCTATGACAGCAGGTTTGATCACGGCATGTGCTGGCGCTGATCTCGAGGTGGAGAAACTGGGTGTGCCTGTGCAGATCCGCGAATTGGGGATTCACGTAGTCACGCGGAAAGCATCTGGGGGACACATTGCCTGGGGCTGGCGGAAGCAAGAGGGTCTGGTCGGTGTGGATGTGGCGACGGGCAAGACCTTTGAATTGGACATGCGCAAGTTTCGCGCGGTCAATGTCGCCCTGGCGCGTGGGCCTGAAGGTGACCTGTTTTTCTACGTCGGGACCCCCGGGCGTTTTTTCAAATACACTCCCCAGGGCGAACTGGTGGAACTGGGCACCCCGGACAAGACACCGGCGTACTGGATCGGAGGACATCAGAGCAAGAACGACATTCTCTATGTGGGAACCTATCCCGAAGCCACGCTTGTGGCGTGTGACCTGAAGACGGGTGAAAGCAGATCGTACGGGCGGCTGACGAAGGACATGCGCGAGAAATACATCATCAGAGTTGCGGCTGCGGACGACGGGACAGTCTACTCCGGAGTCGGGCTGCACCACCAGGAGCTTTGGGCTCTGAATCCGAAGACCGGAGAGAAACGGCAGATTCTGCCGGAACCAATGACATCGATTCAGGGCTCGCCTAGACTATGGACAGGCAAGGATGGGCATGTGTACGGGAAAACGGGCAAAACCACGTACCGTTGCACACCCACGAGCATCGAGGAATGCAAACCGGTCGCCGAGCGACGTGACCCAACTCTGAAAATGGCAGGCAATCGAAAAATCAACTCTGTTGATGATCAGGGGAGGCTGCAGTTCGCGCCCTCCGGGTCGGCAGGACCATCCTACGTGCAGACGGACTACCGTGGGCGCGAGCCACGTGTCTATTGCCTGGGTGGCGAGCGTGGTGGGAAACTCTACGGTGGAACGCTCTTCCCAGGTCGTCCATTCACCGTGGATCTGAAATCGGGCGAGTTGACGGAGATGCGCGGGGCAGTGCCGCAGGTGATCCAGATCTACGACATCATGAACCATCCGAACGGACTGTTTTTCGCCAGCTACATGGGCTGCATTCTCGATTTTCTGAATCCTGAGGCACCCCGCGAGAACAAGGTGAACCCGATTCGCTTCAAGACGCGGATTCCCGGACATGAACGTCCGAATCAATGGGAACTCGGGCCGGACGGAAAGCTCTACTTTGGCACTGTGCCGGCGAAAGGCCGTCTCGGGGGGGCATTGGTGCAGGTGGATCCTGACACTCGAAAGGTGAAAGTCTGGGACAAGATCATGCCCGATCTGAGCATTCCCTACTTGGCATCGGTGTCGGGAGCCGGACTGATCTTCGGCTGCACTTCGGTCGGTGGTGGCTCCAGCGCCATCCCCACCAAGGAGGAAGCGGAGACATTCCTCTGGGACACTGGGGCGGAGAAGGTTGTCTGGACGGGCAAACCCGTGCCGGGAACACGTTCATATGGGCGTGCCATCTCTGCCGCCAACGGGATGATTGTGGGGCTAGCGGAACAGTCTTGGTATCTGTTTGATCCCGAGACAAAAGAAACAGTGCACAGGGGTAGGCTTCCGGTGAAACGCTTGCGGTTTCCCCAGCTGAGTGATGGACTCGTGGGGCCGAAGGGATGGGTCGTCGGAATTGGTGACGACAAGGTGTTCGCGATCGATGCTCAGACTCGAGAACTCCGCATACTCGGAGAACACAAGACGCTGAATGGAGTCCACGGCTTCCACGTCACGGCTGATGGCACACTGTTCTATGGGTCGCATGAAACGGTCTACCGCTGCCATCTGCCACTCGACTAGCCTGGAAGGCAGGCGAAGCTTCCTCAAAAGGACCGAAGGTGAACGCGAGATGAAACAAAATGTCTTCTGGATGACTGCTGTGTTCATGACAGTGCTTGCGGTGTCCGGGTGCAGGAAGGCTCCCAGCAAGCCTCCGACCGCCGCGATGGACATTCAGTTTGGGACACCGCAGAAAACTGGTGGCGACCTTGCTCCGTCGCTGGTGGTTCTGGACGACGGGACGCTGGTAATGATTGCGTTTCGAAGCGGGAACTATCGTTCCGCATCCGAACTTGAAGAGGCGATTTTCATCTATGAATCCCGCGACGATGGGCAGACTTGGTCAAAGATCGCCGGCATCAAAACCATCATCACACAGTCCGTCTGGGGCAGGGCGATAGCAACTGATGGAAAAAGAATCCATTTCGCCTGGGTTTCGGCGTTGCCTGAGACGACGGGGGTACAAGTGTACAAGGCTGTCATGCTCTCACACTCCGACGACGGGGGGAGGACATGGACCAAACCGGTGATTGTGAATACAACACGCACTGGCCAACGACGCAACCCAGCCATCGCCGCGAACGGAAGCAATGTCTGCGTTGCCTGGCTGTGCAAGCCCGGTGGCAGGAACGCAGGTGAACAAGTCTTTGCTGCTGTTTCCATGGACGGAGGCGCCTCCTTTTCTCCGGAAGTCTGCGCCGAACCTCGGCTCGACAACCAGCTATCCGGAAGTGGAAAGCCTTCCATCGCCCTTGTTGGCGAGAAAACGTATTGCGTCTTTTCTGCCTACTATCCCGAGAGGAACGGGACACTCTGCATCGCGAGAAACGATGGTTCCGGTCCGCTCTGGCCGTCGAAGCTGACAATGAAGGACAAGCTCGTGGATGAGGTCTCCGCTGTGGCGACAGGGGAGAAACTTCGCGTTCTGGCGACTCTGAACATTGGTGTCTCCATCGGCATCGGCGGACCGGCTGTTTCGCACAAGGTGTACTACTTCGAGAGCGATGACGGCGGTGAGAACTGGACGGAGGCTCGCGTCGATGACGATTCCCGATCTCCCCCTGGGGCGAAGTGGCTCCCT
>JAGLDW010000850.1 GCA_023145395.1 Lentisphaeria bacterium
AAGACAAATTTCGCCTTGACAGAATTCGCCTCAACCCTCAGAATACCCTTCACTTCACCGAGGCACATTCTTCGGCTTTTGAAAGGAGCTGTTTGCATGAAGGGAATTAGAAATTTCGGAACGATTTTGGTGATCGCAAGCTTAATCACCTCCTTGGGTCTGATCGGCTGTGCTCAGTCCGAAGATCCCATCCAATGCCAAGCGGACTCCTGTACGCCCAACGGCTCCTGCGTCATCGTCGACGACGACGCGGTCTGCGAATGTGATCCGGGCTACAAGCAGGGCGAAGGCCTGACTTGTATTCCCGACGGCGACGGCAAAGTCGGCGAAATCTGCACCGGCGACGCCGACTGCGCCTCCGGCCGTTGCCTTAAGTACTCGGGCGACACCGAAGGCTACTGCACCACCACCAACTGCGCCACCGACGGCGAATGCATCAACAACGCCGTCGGCGAAACCGCCGAGATGTGCTGCGTCGAAGTCGACGCCGCTTATTTCATCTGCATGAAAATCGCCGACGGCTATGCCTGTGGCACTGGTGATGGCACCTGCGGCACCTCCTGCACCGGCACCATCGACTCGGCCTGTGGCCTGGAGTTCCCCTGCTTACGCACCATGGACACAGACCCCGGTGCCATCTGCTCGGCCCCATGCGCCGTTGACGCAGATTGCTCGGCTTGTGAGTGGACCGTGAACCCGGATGCATCCATCGAATGCATCACCATCTCCGGCGGCGACAAGTACTGCTTGGTTAATGATGTAATTGAATGCAACTCCTTCATGGACTGCCCTGAAGGCCAGTCCTGCACCATCGGCGTCAGTGCCGACTTTACCGATCTGTATGGCGAGTGCGGCACTTATGGTGCCTTAGAGCCAGGTGCCGAATGCAACCCAGACGACGATGTCGGTGAACTCGATTTCGATGAGCGATGTAGCGCTCTTTACTGCTTTGGCGGCATGTGCACCGAAGTCTGCCAAGTGAACACCGACTGCCCCGATGGCATGTCCTGCGATATCCTACAGTTCTCCGACGTAGAAGACACCATCAACGTCTGCATGAAGGAGATGGTTTCCTGCGATTCCCATGTGGACTGCCCCGAAGGGGAAACCTGCTCCATCGGCGTCAGCGGCGATATGACCGATCTGTTTGGCGAGTGCTACGATTGGGGTGCCCTGCCTCCTGGCTCCGAATGCGACCCAAGCGCCGACATCAATGAGCTCTCTTTCGATGAACGCTGTAGCGGTCTTTACTGCTTTGGCGGCATGTGCACCGAAGTCTGCCAGGTGACCGCCGACTGTCCCGAGGGTATGTCCTGCGACCTCCTGCAGTTCTCCGACGTAGAAGACACCATCACCGTTTGCATGAAAATACTGGCTCCCTGCGACACCACCGCCGACTGTTCTGATGGCGACACCTGCACCATCGGCGTCAACAGCGACTTGACCGATCTATTTGGCGAGTGCAACACTTACGGGGACCTGCCTCCGGGTTCCGCCTGCGACCAATTCGCCGATACCAGTGAGCTTCCTTTCGAGGAACGCTGTAGCGCTGCTTACTGCTTCGACAACGCGTGCATCGAAGTCTGTACGGTGGAGGGTGGCTGCCCCACGGGCATGGCCTGCGAACCTTTCACCTTCTCCGATGTGGACGACAGCATCGACATCTGCATGAAAATCCTGGATCCCTGCGCCTCCGCCGCGGACTGCCCTGCAACGGAAACCTGCACCATCGGTGTTAATTCTGAATTGACCGATCTATTTGGCGAGTGCAACACTTTCGGCGAATTGGAGCCGGGTGCCGTATGCGACGCAAACGCCGACCCCTTCGAGATTTCTTTCGATCAGCGCTGTAGCGCTCTTTACTGTATGGGTGGCATGTGCACCGAAGTCTGCACGGAGACCGCCGACTGCCCCACGGGCATGGCCTGCGAACCCTTCACCTTCTCCGATGTGGACGACAGCATCGACATCTGCCAACCAGCCGCGTGATATTCGGCTAAAACCGAACAAGTAGCATCCACGGCGTCCCCTCACGGGGACGCCGTTTTTTATTGACCTAAACCCAGATCCCCCACCGCTCTTGACCTCATCCCAACAATCGATCTAGCCTAAAATCATTCATGTCTAACGAACAAAGGAGGGATAGGATGAAGTGCTCGCGCCTTTTTCCGAGGGGATGGAATCTGTTACCAACCACCGTGCTTGTTTTTGCCCTGACGGCCTGCACATCCTACACATCAGACCCGCCATGCAATCCCGCCTGCAACGCATCCTTGTGCATGGTTTGCGACAACGGCACTTGCCTTTCTTCCTGCACGAATGACCAAGTTTGCAACAACGGCACCTGCGTCACGGAGCAAGCCTGCGACCCGGCTTGCGACGCCAGCCTGTGCATGGTCTGCGACAACGGGACCTGCATTTCTTCCTGCACAAACGACCAAGTTTGCAACAACGGCACCTGCGTCACAGAGCAAGCCTGCGACCCGGCTTGCGACGCCAGCCAATGCATGGTCTGCGATAACGGCACCTGCCTTTCTTCCTGCACAAACGACCAAGTTTGCAACAACGGCACCTGCGTCACGGATCCGGTCTGCAACCCGCCTTGTGATGCATCCTTGTGCATGGTCTGCGATAATGGGACCTGCATTTCTTCTTGCACGAACGGCCTGGTCTGCCGAGACGGCACCTGCGTCACCGACATGGAGGGGGAACTGGGGGAGACCTGCGTCTCGGACGCCGACTGCCTTGCCGGCCGTTGCCTGAAATACACGGGCGACACAGAGGGTTACTGCACCACCACCGACTGCCTGGCCGACGACGACTGCATCAACTACGCCGTTGGCGAAAACAGAGAGATGTGTTGCGTGGAGGTGGCCAGCGAATATTTCATCTGTCTGAAGATCGCCGAAGGCTATTCCTGTGGTACCACCACGGGAACCTGCGGTGCCACCTGCACCGGCACCGGCGACTCGGCCTGTGAGGTCGGGTTCCCCTGCCTGCGCAGCTCCGACACCGACCCCCAGGCCATCTGCTCTCAAATGTGCATCACCGACGCCGACTGCGCGGCCTGTGAGTGGAGCGAGGGGCCGAGCGCGGAAATTTCCTGCGTAACCATCTCCGGCGGCGACAAGTACTGCCTGATCACCGAAGTCAACGAATGCTTCACCAGCCTGGACTGCCCCGAGGGTGACACCTGTGTCATCGGCGTTAGCGCCGACTATACCGATCTGTTTGGCGAGTGCATGAATTTTGGTGGGCTGCCCCCGGGCTCCGAATGTAACGATGAGGACGATCCCAACGAACTCCCCTACGAGGATCGCTGTAGCGCTATCTATTGCTTTGGCGACATGTGCACCGAAGTCTGCCAGGTGGACACCGACTGTCCCGAAGGCATGCTCTGCGAAGTGCTACAGTTTTCCGATGTGGATGACACCATCAAGGTCTGCATGGGCGACGCTTCCTGTGGCAGTCCGGCGGATTGCCCTGAGGGCGAGGTCTGCTGGCCAACCTTGAGCGGCGACGCTCTTACCGGCTGGTGCCGTGCCAACGAAGGCACGGACCCCGTGGGCACCGAATGCACAGATGCCGACGACACCTGCGAAGCCTTCTGCATGGAGCCCCTTTGCTCCGAGTGGTGTACCCTCGACACCGACTGCCCGAACACCATGATCTGCGAAACCATCAACTTCTGTCTCGAGTATGACACCAGCGGCAACTGCATCGAAGTGATACCTGGCACGATTTGCCTCCAGGACAACAGCTGAGGCGCTCCCGCCGATAGCAAAGCCAGAGACGGCTGCTGGCCCACCCACCTTGAGATTTTTCGCCGAATCGGTCAGTATGAGCGGTGGGGAAGCACACAGATATCAGCCACCCGGGAAGCCCAACATTTCTCCACGGTCGAACCGGGCACTGAATTGGGGCCAACCATGAAAACCAGTCCCCTCGTCTCACTCGCACTCAGCGCGCTCTTGCTCGGCGGCTGTTCCTCGGAATCCTGTCCGGAAGGTACCTGCGAACCGAATGGAATCTGCACGATGGAAGACGGGCGGCCAATCTGTACTTGTGAAGCCCCCGAGGAGCCATGCGAAAATCTCACTTGCTGTTATATGGGCAAGCAGGCAGGCGAACCCTGCGAAGAAAACGCGGATTGCCCCTTGGGCCTATGCCACAAACCCTTTTCAGCCGAAGCCTACTGCAGCAACTCTTGCCAAACTCAAGACGACTGCACAAACCTCGCCGAGGGGGAAAACAAACAGATGTGCTGCGTTGAGCTAGACACGGATTACTCCATCTGTATAAAGCTCGCCGAGGGCTATGCCTGCGGTGATGGCATGGGCACCTGCGGCACCTCTTGCACGGGCACCCTCGACTCAGCCTGTGATGTTGGGCTCCGCTGCCTGGGCTCTTCGGACACCGACCCCAAAGCCATTTGCTCGACCTCATGCACCACCACCGCCGACTGCGCGGCTTGTGAGTGGAGCGAAAATCCGGATACGACCATTAACTGCATCACCATTTCCGGCGGCGACAGCTACTGCTTGCTCAACCATGTCGAACGATGTACCACCGGCAGAGACTGCCCCGAGGGTGACACCTGCTCCATCGGCATCAGCGCCGACATGACCGAGCTATTTGGCGTGTGCATGAATGTGGGCACGCTGCCACCGGGCGCCGAGTGC
Organism: Lentisphaeria bacterium; assembly: GCA_023145395.1. Taxonomy (GTDB): domain Bacteria; phylum Verrucomicrobiota; class Lentisphaeria; order Oligosphaerales; family Lenti-02; genus JAGLDW01. The sequence continues at coordinate 4,683 of JAGLDW010000850.1, forward strand.
AATATCGAAGACGATCTCGATGATCTGGACGAGGAGCGCTGTAGCGGCTTTTATTGCCTGGGCGGCAGATGCACCGAAGTCTGCCTTGTAGACTCCGACTGCCCCGAAGACATGCTCTGCGAGGTGCTTCGGTTCTCCGACACCGACGCTACCATCAAAGTCTGCTTGGGCGACAAAACATGTGACGATCCGACCGATTGCGACCGCGGCGAGAGTTGCCAGCCAACCTTCTTCCGCGACGAGTTGATCGGCTGGTGCAGTGAAAACGCAGGCCGAGATCCTGTGGGCTCGGCTTGCGCCGAAGACAACGACACCTGCGAGGTCTTCTGCATAGACACCCTCTGCACCGAATGGTGCAGCCTGAACGAAGACTGCCCCGAAGGCATGCGCTGCGGCACCATCGACTTTTGCCTCACCGAACCCTGCGACAATCCCGAGAACACGGCCCCAGCCACGGTTTGCATCGGTATCTAAGGAGATTGTCATGAGAACAACGACACTATTGATTGTATCAACTCTGCTTCTCATCGGCTGCCCCGCAGAAGACAGCGATCCCCCCTGCGTCCCCAACGGCACCTACATCGAAGCCGACGAAGGCTCCTATTGTGAGTGTCATGACGGATACACCCAGGGAGAGGGCCTGACCTGCATCACTGGTGGCAAGCAGGGTCGGCTTGGCGAAACCTGCGATGATGACGCCGATTGCGCCGGCGGTCTTTGCCTGAAGTATACAAGCGACATCGAGGGCTACTGCACCGCCACCAACTGCTCCATCGACAGCGAATGTGTCAGCCACGCCGCTGGCGAAACCGCCGAGATGTGCTGCGTCGAGGTGGACGTGGATTATCGCCTTTGCCTGAAAATCGCCGAGGGTTATGAATGTGGCGACGGAACCGGCACCTGCGGTGCCTCTTGCACTGGCACCGTGGAATCAGCTTGCGCCCTGGGCTTCCCCTGCTTGTACACCATCAACACGGACCCCTGGGCCAAATGCAGCAAACCCTGTGAATCCGACCTGGACTGTCAAGGCTGCACGATGGAGACGGAACCGGATGCCCGTGCCAAATGCACCACGATCTCCGGCGGCGAGAAATTCTGCCTCTTCGATAAAGGGTTTAGTTGCAGTTCCAGTATGGACTGCCCCGAGGGTGGCACCTGCACCATCGGCGTCAGCGCCGACTTTACCGATCTGTATGGCGAATGTGCCACCTACGGTGCCCTGCCCCCCGGCTCCACCTGCAACGACGAAGATGATCCCACCGAACTCAGCTTCGAAGAACGCTGCAGTGGTTTGTATTGCTTTGGCGGGAAATGCACCGAGGTCTGCGCCGATGACTCCACCTGCCCCGAAGGCATGAGCTGCCTGGAGCATACTTTCGAGGACGTAGACGACAGCATCATGGTTTGCAAAGGAGATTAGGGAAATGAACACAAACAAAACCCTGCCCGCGCTCATGCTGGCCCTGCTGCTCGGCGGCTGTGTCGCGGAAGATAGTGATCCCACCTGCGGCCCAAACGGCACCTATGTCGAGGCCAACGGCGATGCCTATTGCGATTGTGACGATGGTTACTGTCAGGGCGATGGCCTTGTTTGCATCTCGTGCGGCGGCATGGGCTTGGTCGGAGAAATCTGCAATGATGACGCCGATTGCGCCGACGGTCGGTGCCTGAAGTATACAGGCGACACCGAGGGCTACTGCACCACCACTCAATGCCAAATCGACAACGACTGCGTCAACCACGCCACCGAAGAAACCGCCGAGATGTGCTGTGTCCAAGTGGACCAAGCATCTTTCATCTGCCTGAAGGTCGCCGAGGGCTATGCATGCGGTGACGGCACCGGCACCTGCGGCACCTCCTGCACAGGCACAGCCGATTCAGCCTGTGGGATCGAGTACCCCTGCTTACGCAGTTCGGACACCGATCCCAATGCCATCTGTTCCGCCCCTTGCGCCACCGACGCCGACTGCTCGGCCTGTGAGTGGAACGTGAATCCGGATACATGGATCTCCTGCATCACCATCTCCGGCGGCGACAAATACTGCCTGATCGGCCCGTTGCCGGACTGCGAAACCAGCACGGATTGCTCAGAAGGCAACACCTGCTCCATCGGCGTCAGCCCCGACATGAGCGAACTACTTGGCGAATGCATGAAAGTGGGTGCCTTGTCCCCAGGTTCCGCCTGCAATGACGAAGACGACCCCAGCGAGCTCAGCTATGAAAACCGCTGCAGCGGTTTCTATTGCTTCGGCGGCATGTGCTCCGAGGTCTGCTCACTAGACATCGACTGTCCAGAAGGCATGAGCTGCCTGGAACATACCTTCGAGGACGTGGACGACAGCATCACGGTTTGCAAGGGGAACTGAGGGGATGATCAGAAAAACGACATTCTTGTTCTTGCTGGCCCTGCCTGCCCTATTCTTTGCCTGCCCAACAGACCAGGACCCATGCCAGGTCGACACCTGCGCTCCCCACGGGACATGCGTGATTGGAAACGAGGGCCCAAGCTGTGTTTGCGATGAATTTTACCAACCCGGCCCAAACCCAAGCTGCATTCCCGCGTCCACTCAGCTAGTCGGTCAGCGCTGCGTCGAGGACGACAACTGCATTTCCAACATGTGCATGAAATACGAAGGCGACCCCGAAGGCTATTGCACCACCACTGACTGCATTTGGGATAGAGACTGCGTCAACCATGCCGAGGACGAAACGAACGAGATGTGCTGCGTGGAAGTCGACGCCGCCTATTTCATCTGCATGAAAATCGCCGAGGGATACGGATGCGGCACGGGCTACATGTGCGGTGAATCTTGCACGGGCAATCCGGATATTTGCGACCCGGCATTCCCCTGCATGGGTGACGGACTCGACGATCCCAATGCCATCTGCTCAGCCCCATGCGCCGTCGACGCCGACTGCTCGTCCTGTGAGTGGAACGTGGATCCGGATGCAAGGATCTCCTGCATCACCATCTCCGGCGGCGACAAATACTGCCTGTTGAATTTTGCCGAGCCCTGTACAACCGGTGCCGACTGCATTGAGGGTGAAACCTGTTCCATCGGCGTCAGTGCCGACTTTACCGATCTGTATGGCGAGTGCGGCACTTACGGTGCCCTTGAGCCAGGTGCCGAATGCAACCCAGACGACGATATCAATGAACTCGATTTCGATAATCGATGTAGCGCTCTTTACTGCTTTGGTGGCATGTGCTCCGAGGTCTGTTCCCTGGACGTCGACTGCCCTGAAGGCATGAGCTGCCTGGAGCATACTTTCGAGGACGTGGACGACAGCATCATGGTTTGCAAGGGGGACTGAGGGGATGACCATGAAAACGACATTCTTGTTCTTGATGGCCTTGGCTGCCCTGTTCTTGGCCTGCTCGACAGATCAGGACCTCTGCCCGGAAAATGCCTGCGAACCCCACGGACGCTGCGTGGTGGTGAACAGCCAGGCGCAATGCAATTGCGAGCCCCCCTACGAAGCTTGCGAAGAGCTCACCTGTTGTTACACGGGCCGACAGATGGGGGAGCCATGCGCTGAAGACGAGGACTGCCCTCTCGGTTTCTGTCTGGATTACTTCTTTAATGAGAAATACTGCACCAGCACCTGCGAGTCCCACGACGAATGCATCGACCACGCCGTGGCCGAGTCCCGCGAGATGTGCTGCGTGGAGGTAGAAACGGGTGCCCGCATGTGTCTAAAGATCGCCGAAGGGCACACCTGCGGCGACGGTACGGGTTCCTGCGGGGATTCCTGCACTGGCAGTCTGAGTTCAGCTTGCGCCCCGGGCCACCCCTGCCTGCGCCGCTCGGACAGCGATCCCATGGCTATCTGCTCGTCCCCATGCGCCACCGACGCCGACTGCGCGGTTTGTGAATGGAGCGAGGATCCCGAGGTGAGCATTTCCTGTATTCCCATCTCCGGCGGCGAGAAATACTGCCTGATCAACGATGCAGAGGATTCCCCCGACAACACCCCATGCACCACCAGCAGAGACTGCCCCGAGAACAAGACCTGCTCGATCGTCGGTATACACACCGTGTGCATAAATGTAGGGGCCCTGCCCCCGGGCTCTGCCTGCAACGACGAAGACGACCCCAACAACCTCAGCTATGAAGAACGCTGCCGCGGTTTATATTGCTTCAACGACATGTGCTCCGAGGTTTGTGTCGAAGACGCCGACTGCCCCGAGGGCATGATCTGCAGGGTGCTTAGCTTTTCGAACACGGACGACGAAATCTATGTCTGCATGGGCGACAAGTCCTGTTATGGCCCGGCAGGCTGCCCCGAAGGCGAAAGCTGCCAGCCGATTCTCCTCGGCAGGGAGCTTGCGGGCTGGTGCAATAAAAATGAAGGTTGGGACCCCGTGGGCTCCTCCTGCGACGAAGACAACGACACCTGCGAGGTTTTCTGCATAGACACCCTCTGCACCGAATGGTGCAGCCTGAACGAAGACTGCCCCGAAGACATGCGCTGCGGAACCATCGACTTCTGCCTCACCGAACCCTGCGACGTTCCTGAAAACACAGCCCCGGCCACGGTTTGCATCGGCAATTAGGGAGAAAACCATGAAAACCACAGTCATCTTGATCTTCTTCGGCCTCGTACTCGCCGGCTGCCCCGCGGAAAATAGTGATCCCACCTGCGGCCCAAACGGCACCTATGTCGAGGCCAACGGCGATGCCTATTGCGATTGTGACGATGGTTACTGTCAGGGCGATGGCCTTGTTTGCATCTCATGCGGCGGCATGGGCTTGGTCGGAGAAATCTGCAATGATGACGCCGATTGCGCCGACGTTCGCTGCCTGAAGTATACAGGCGACACCGAGGGCTACTGCACCACCACCAACTGCACCATCGACAGCGACTGCGTCAACCACGCCGACGGCGAAACCGCCGAGATGTGCTGCGTCGAAGTCGACGTCGCCTATTTCATCTGCCTGAAAATCGCCGAGGGCTATGCCTGCGGTGACGGCACCGGCACCTGCGGCACCTCCTGCACAGGCACAGCCGATTCTGCCTGTGAGCTCGAATACCCCTGCTTAAGCAGTTCGGACACCGATCCCAACGCCATCTGTTCCGCCCCTTGCGCCACCGACGCCGACTGCTCGGCCTGTGAGTGGAGCGAATCTCCGGAAGCGAAGATCAGATGCGTGACCATCTACGACGGCGACAAGTACTGCCTGATCGTCCCGCTCGCGGACTGCGCCAACAGCCTGGATTGCGCCGAGGACGAGACCTGCACCATCGACATCAACGCCGACATGACCGATCTCTTTGGCGAATGTATGGACATGGGGGCCTTGCCCCCAGGCTCCGCCTGCAACGACGAAGACGATCCCAGCGATCTCAGCTATGAAGAACGTTGCAGCGGCATCTATTGCTTTGGTGGCATGTGCTCCGAGGTCTGTTCACTGGATATCGACTGCCCCGAAGGCATGAGCTGCCTGGGGCATACTTTCGAAGACGTGGACGACAGCATCATGGTTTGCAAGGGGGACTGATGGGGTGATTTTTTGTTCAGGTCAGGGCTGATTTTAGATCGGCGAAATCCAGGGGCCCGGCTTTTGTTTGGGCTACGGCGGTGACCAGCCTGCGACCCAAATGCACACCCATGGTTTCCAAGAGGTTGCTGTCATCCAAATTCAGAAGCCGCTTCTGCGAAAACAAGGCCATCACGCAGACAATCCCCATGGGCTTCTTCCGCCCGTCCGGCCAAGGTATCGGTACCGCGGCCACGACGGTTTCCGTACTTCCCTCCAGACAGCGAGGCGGCGTGGGCACCTGTAGTTTGCCTGTATCGAGGGCCGCGCGGACATCCCGCGCTTCGAGCAGGCGCACCACCGTGCTGGCGGGCAAGCGATTGCCGCGCATGGGGGTGAGGTGCTCTTGGTCCGCGTCGTACATGAACAGACCAAAAACCTTGGCACCCACCAGGTTGGCCAAAATATCCCGGGCGGCGACCAGCACAGTCTGAACATCCCCGGCCACGGACAGGCCCTCGTGCAAAGCCACCAAGGCGCTCAGGCGCAAGTGGTCTTTTTGCAGTTCTTCCAATCGTTGGCTCAGGTGGTCCTGCTCGTCCAAAAGAACCTGGTCGGTTTCGAGCGGCGGCTCGGAAACCGGCAGGGTGTCGGTGGCGATGCCGCCTTCCAGCTGAAAGCTCAAACGCCCCACCATACCCTCGGTCAGGCCCTCGGCATCGCCCCCAGCCACCATGGCGTCAATGCTGCGCAGACTCTCGTCTTCCACGTGGATGAAAGAAACGCCGATGCCCCCGGGTCCTTCCTCGGTTTCTTCCAGGGATCGGACAACCCGCCCATAGGCCAAAACCGCTTGGTTGAAAGGCGGCGGCAAAGAAAAATTAAGTCGCAGGCGGGTACCCACGGGCAAGGGGTTGAGCATCTCGACAAAGACCCCGGATCGACTCAAATCCCGAGCGTACTCAAAGAAAATACCGCGGAAGTCCTCGAAAGAAACCTGCATGGAAGCCGGTATCCGGGGAAAGCTGCGCTTGGATGTGCGGCCCAGGACCACCTCAACCTTGCGCACCAGAGCCGCTTCGTCGATGGGTTTGGTCAGGTAATCGTCGCAACCAGACTGCACGGCCTCTCGGATGTCTTCATCCCGACAGGAAGAAGTGACGATGATCACCGGTAAGTCGGACAAATTGGCATCGGCCTTGAGTTGCCGGCAGACCTCATGCCCGTTTATGCCGGGCATGTTCAGATCAAGCAAAACCAAATCCGGCGGATTGGCCCTGATTTTTTCCAAGGCCTCTTCGCCGCTGACTGCTTCCTCAATTTGGTAGCCCCGCCAGCCGAGTACCGCGGCCTCCAGATGCCTAAATAGTTTCACGTCGTCTACGACGAGAATACGCGCCATGAGGTGTTCTCCGTGACATAAGCTTAGGCCCTGCTCTTTTCGAATGCAACCGTTTCCCATCCCCCGTGCACGACACACCCAACTTGACGACC
>JAGLDW010000851.1 GCA_023145395.1 Lentisphaeria bacterium
CGGTGGCGCATGGGGACGAGCAGATGGCCATGGGATCGCTGTCCGAACGGCGCATGCAGGGGTGGCCCGGGGCGCAAGCTGAACTCAGGCTGCCGATGCAGGAATCCCCGCAGGAACCCATGCCGTCGCCGCAGGCGTGCCCTTCGGCGATCTTCAGACACATGCGGGTGCCCGTTTCTACCTCCACGCAGCACATCTCGCGGGTGTCGGCCACGGCGTGGTCGATGCATTCGTCGTGGGACTCGCAGGTGCTGGTGCAGTATTTCTCATCAAAGAAGTAATCCAGACAGAAGCCGAGAGGGCAGTCCTCGTCTTCAATGCATGGCTCCCCCATCTGTCGGCCCGTGTAACAGCAGGTGAGCTCTTCGCAAGCTTCGTAGGGGGGCTCGCAATCGCATTGCGCCTGGCTGTTCACCACGACACAGCGTCCGTGAGGTTCGCAGGCATTTTCCGGGCAGAGGTCCTGATCTGTCGAGCAGGCCAAGAATAGGGTCGCCAAGGCCATCAAGAACAAGAATGTCGTTTTCATGATCACCCCATCAGTCCCCTTTGCAAACCATGATGCTGTCGTCCACGTCCTCGAAAGTATGCTCCAGGCAGCTCATGCCTTCGGGGCAGTCGATGTCCAGTGAACAGACCTCGGAGCACATGCCACCAAAGCAATAGAGTCCGTTGCAACGTTCGTCATGGCTGAGATAGCTGGGGTCGTCTTCGTCGTTGCAGGCGGAGCCCGGAGGTAGGGCACCGTATATGCTGCACTGGCCATACAGATCGGTATAGTCGACGTTGACGCCGATGGTGCAGGTTTCGTCCTCGGCGCAATCCAGGCTGTTGGCGCAGTCCGCGAGCGGGACGACCAGGCAGTACTTGTCGCCGTCGTAGATGGTCACGCATCTGATCTTCGCTTCCGGAGATTCGCTCCACTCACAGGCCGAGCAGTCGGCGTCGGTGGCGCAAGGGGCGGAACAGATGGCATTGGGATCGGAGTCCGAACTGCGTAAGCAGGGGTATTCGAGCTCACAGGCTGAATCGGCAGTGCCTGTACAGGAGGTGCCGCAGGTGCCGGTGCCGTCGCCGCATGCATAACCCTCGGCGATTTTTATGCAGATGGAGTAGCCGACGTCGACTTCGACGCAGCACATCTCGGCGGTTTCGCCGGGGATGCTGTTGACGCAGTCTGAGTCGGTCACGCAATTAGGGGTGGTACAAATACCCTCGGCGTCGCCTGGGTTCTTCTGGCAATAGCCGGAGGTGCAGTCCTGGTCGTTGATGCAAATCATGGTGTGAGGGATGCAGGTTAGGTCGTCGCCTGGTCGGTAGCTATTGCCACACAGGCAATAAGGGCCAGCGTCCCCGTCGATGCAAATGCCGGGCAGGCAGGAGCTGGGCGTGCAGGAGTTGGGATTGGGGATGGGTCTATCGTTGTATTCGACACAGCCGCCGATCAGCAGGGCCAGCATGAGCGCGGGCAGGGTTTTGTTTGTGTTCATTTCTTAATCCCCTTTGCAAACCATGATGCTGTCGTCCACGTCCTCAAAAGTATGTTCCAGACAGCTCATGCCTTCGGGGCAGTCGATGTCTAGTAAACAGACCTCGGAGCACTTGCCGCCAAAGCAATAGAATCCGCTGCAGCGTTCGTCATAGCTGAGGTTGTTGGGGTCGTCTTCGTCGGTGCAGGCGATGCCCGGAGGCAAGGCGCCTACATTCATGCATTCGCCAAAGAGCTCGGTCATGTCGGGGCTGACACCGATGGTGCAGGTCTCGCCTTCTGGGCAATCCGCGCCGGTGTGGCAGGGCTCGGCAAAATCCAACAGGCAGTATTTGTCGCCGCCG
>JAGLDW010000852.1 GCA_023145395.1 Lentisphaeria bacterium
TGTTGGGGGAGGTTGGGAAGCGTTCCCTGGCAAGGCGCGCGAGGGGGACCCCAAGAACGGGGTGCACCCAGTCGGGCCACAACTCGGCTGCAGGGATGAGGACAAAATCCCGCTCGACCAGGTCGGAGTGGGGGAGATTGGCTTCGGCCCGGACGCTGTCGCCGTAGGCAAGCAGATCGAGATCAAGCGTGCGCGGCGCACCGGTTTTGCGCCCTTGGTCCGTCCGTCCTGTCTGGGATTCGATCCGCTTGAGTTCGCCCTTCACGCGGGCGACAGCCCAGTGGGTGTGCACGGCCACGACAGCATTGATGTATGGGGGCTGTCCCGGTTCTCCAAGGGGGCGAGTGCGGTAGAACGTGGAGACGCTTGCCTGTCCGAAGACGTCCCGCAGGCGCCGCACGGCGAAGGAGGCGTTTCGTTCCGGATCGAGATTTGTGCCGATGCCGATAAGCAGGTCCACGGAGAGTGTGGCGCTCACGTCGCGAAATCCTCCCGGCAGCGGTCGATCTCCACTGCGACCGACCGGGCGAAGCGCAACGCCCCCGGCTTGTCCAGACGCACGATCACCCGTTCGACCTGTGGACGCTTGAGGCAGATGCGGGCGACCTCGGAGGCAAGCTTTTCGATGAGAAAGAAGGACGATGCCTCCACGAACCCCCGAATCTCCACCTTGAGTTTCTTGTAGTCGATGGTGTCGGCGATGTCATCCGTCTGGGCGGCTTGGTGCAGGTCGGCGTGCAGACTGATGTTGAGAACGACATCCTGCTCCTTGACGCGTTCCTCCGGATTGATGCCGACGATGCATCTCAGCAGCAGGTCCTCGATGATGATGTGGTCGTTCATGATTCCTTCTCCTCGCCGGCTTGGTACTCGTAGTCCCTGGCGTAGAAAGGATAGCGTTCGCGCATCTCGGGGGTGCAATCGGCGGGGATGTAGCGCCAGCGCCGGTAGGTCCAAAGGTACTGCTCGGGGTATTGGCGAATGACCTGCTCGAACTGCGCCGCAAGCGCCTGCGTCAACTCCCGGTCGCTTCCATACTCGGATGTCTCCTTGGGCAACTCGTTCCAGGACATTTCGTAGTGGTCACCCGTTCTCGGTCCCGCCGAGGCGACGATGTGCGCGTCGAACCGCCGCGCCAGGGTGGCGGGAAGACGACTCATGGTGACCGGAAGGCCGAAGAAATCCACGAACACACCACCGTGCTGAACTCTCGTGTTCTGGTCTATGAGAAGTGCGAGGTGCACTCCCTCTCTACAGGCGCGGACCACGCCACGCGCCGCACCCTTGTCCGAGATCACGCCCATCCCCGTTTTTTCCCTGGCGCCGCGGATCAATCGTTCCACATGCGGGTTTCGGAACTCGTTGGCCACGGCGCGCACTTTCCCCGTCCAGGCGTTGGCAGCGTGTCCAAGGAGTTCCCAGCTTCCCAGATGGGGAAGGACGAAGAAGCAGACCCGGTCACCATTCCGCACCTCCTCGTAGAGACGCGTCGTGCGTTCGTCCAGCCTCATGCGCTCATGGACGCGTTCGGGCTTGCGAATCGAGCGCAGGAACTCCAGCACGTTCACGAAGACATGGTAGAAGGACTTGCGGCAGACACGGCGCCGTCTCTGATCGTCCCATTCCGGAAAGGCGATGGCCAGATTGGCGAGGCTGATGCGTTTCCAGGTGGTGGGGAAAAGGTAGAGCGCCCAGCTTCCCGCAGAGGCAAGAGCCGACATCACTCCGATCGGAAGTGCGCCAAGCAGGTGGATGCAAAGCCAGAAAATCAGCCCGGCTGCAGGGTCGCTGACAGTTCTCCGCACGCCCTTCCAGCTCATTTGTCAGCATCCTTCGGGCACTCCAGGAGCAGGCGGACTTGGCCGCCTCCCAGATCGATTGTGGCAATGGCGTCAAAACCGGCGGACCAACGTTGCTCGAGCAGACTGGCCATGCCCGTCTCGGTCGCATCCTCAACCGGAATGAGCACATGGTGTCTCTTGGCAGCCATGCGGGGTTCGGGGAGCAGAGTCAGGTAGAGGCGGTCCTCTATCTGGCACAGCCCTCTGACAGCCTTGCGCGTCGCCGGTGCATTGCAGGCGGAGTCGATGGCGGCAAGCACCGCCGCCTCGTCCGTGCGCAGGTCGTCGAGTCCGAAGATCATGGTTCGCAGCATCGGTTTGCCTCCTTTTTCGCCTGCTTTCAGGCACGAATCGATTGCTCCCGGAAGAGGCATAAAGTCACTACTTGAAACATCGCTCTCGGAACGCGGCTGTCAACCTGTCGGACTCAGGGCAAGGGAGCTTGAGCGCGGGGATCACACAGACTATACTCTGGAGTACGCGTTGCGCGGGATCCGCCCCGCTTCAGCGCCAAAACCACCGAGACCCAAACGCCTTTCTGGAGAGAGCCATGACTGTGACACCTTGCCGTTCCAAGTGGAAAGGCACCATGACGGACCGCGAGCGGTTCAATCGGCAGATGCACTACCAGTCGGTCGATCGCTGCTTCAACATGGAGTTTGGCTACTGGGATGAGAACTTCCACGAGTGGGATCTCTTTGTGGACAACGGCATCACGAACAATGGGCAAGCCGACCAGTTCTTCAATTTCGACCGCATTGGCAATGTGGGTGGCTGCGTCTGGATTCACCCCGGGTTCGAGACCAAAGTGCTGGAGGACCGGGAGGACAGGCAGCTGATCGTCGATTCCAGCGGACTCATCAAGGAAGTCCTCAAGGATGGTGGCGACACGATTCCGCACTATGTGGGCGCCACGATCAAGACGCCGGACGACTGGAGGCGTGAGAAGGAGATTCGGTTCAACCGCGCACATCCCGCACGCAAGATCGATGTGGCGGCGCTGAAGCGCGCGCATCCTCCGACGCGCGACTATCCGCTTGGCGTGGGCTGCGGCTCCATGATCGGGCGCATTCGCGACATGCTGACATTCGAGGGTGTCGCCTTCGCCATCTACGATTATCCGGACATGCTGGAGGACATGGTGGAGACCGCCTGCCTGCTGGTCGAGGACTATCTTGACCAGGTGCTCGGGGAGATCGACTTTGACTACGCAAGCGGCTGGGAGGACATCTGCTTCAACCACGGTCCCATCGTCTCGCTCGACTTCTTCACCCAGGTGGTCGTGCCCCGCTACAAACGCATCGGCGCCAAGCTGCATGCCCATGGAATCGACGTCTGGTACACGGATTGCGATGGGGATGTGCGGCCCCTCATGCCCGGTTTTCTGGAGGCCGGCATCAATTGCCTCTTTCCCTACGAGGTGAACAGTTGCTGTCATCCCGTCGAGCTTCTGGAGGAGTACGGGAAGGATCTGCGCATCATGGGCGGCGTGGACAAGATGGAGCTTGGCAAGGGACGCGAGGCCATCAAGGTCTACCTGGAAACGCTTGTGCCGATTGTGGAGCGTGGCGGATACATTCCCTTCTGCGACCACCGTTGCCCCCCGAACGTATTGCCCTCCGACTATCTCTACTATCTGGACCTCAAGGAGAAGATGTTCGGAATGATCTGACTTGTGTAGTTCTTCCGATAGCCGCGCGCTATAGTGGCGTTTGAAGCTGTGACCCGGGCGTGATGAGTCGCGCCTGCAAGACTGGCCGAGAGCTTCGGCCGCACACCTGAGGATGTGCCCCTATGGACGACGATGCGAGAGTCCTGGTCATTGTGCCCGCATACAACGAGGAGGCGGCGCTCGAGGCAACGGTCTCCAGCGTCATGGACTTCCCGCTCTTCGATGTCCTGATTGTGGACGACGGATCCCGCGATGGGACGAAGGCGCTGGCATTGGATCTAAGCCGGGCCATGCCGCGTGTCCGGTGCGTCTCCCTGCCCATCAACAGCGGCATCGGCACCGCCGTCCAGACTGGCTTCATCTACGCGCGCCATCATGGCTATGCCTACGCGGCTCAGTTCGACGGAGACGGACAGCACGACGCCAACTCTCTGCACGACCTGGCCAGCCACGCCATCGCCGAAAAACTCGATCTCTGCGTCGGTTCCCGCTTTCTCGATCTGAGCACAGAGAATTTTCGCAGCACGCCTCTGCGCCGACTTGGCATCTCCTTTTTCGCATGGTTGATCAGCGTGCTCACGGGCAAGCGGGTGAGCGACCCCACCAGCGGACTGCGCATCTACGGGCACCGTGCGATCGAGATGTTCGCCTGCCACTACCCCGACGACTATCCGGAGCCGGAAGCATTGTTCTGGTGCGTGCGCAATGGCTTGCGGGTGGAGGAGAAGCCGGCGATCATGCATGCTCGAGCGGGGGGCCAGTCCTCCATCCGGCATCTGAAAACGGCCTACTACATGATCAAGGTAACGGCGGCGATCTGCTTTGATCGTCTGCGTGCGCGGGAGGTCTGCAGATGAGCGGCAAATGGCTGATAATCGCAGGAGCGGAGCGACTGATGCTTCTGGGCGGCCTGCTTGCGTTTGTGATCACCATTCTGTTTGTGCGCAAGCGCGACATCCGCGAAAAATATGCCTTTGGCTGGGTCGGCATCAGCTTCATCGTGCTTCTCGGAGGCCTTTTCCCCAGAGTTGTGATGCGCCTGGCGGAGGAACTCCGGCTCAGCTACAGCTCCTTTGTGTTGTACATCGCTCTTGGTTTTGGGTACCTGTACGCCTTCAGCGTGTCCATCTCTCTTTCGCGGCAGTTCCGGCGCAATCGCCGACTGACCCAGGAGATCGCCTTGCTGGAGGCACGTGTACGCAATCTGGAAGACTCACCCTCCGGAAAGGGGAAACCACCCGGTCCCCCCGCCTGACTTGGTCAGCAGAGCCCGTGCTTCGGAGCTGCCGTCCTCCCGCGCTTTCAAAGCGATTTGCGCGCTGCTATACTACTGAGATCCATAGGGGCGGGGAGGTAGGGAATGAAACGGGGTGGTAAAATGCCCGTCCGCCTGATCCTCGCAGACTTGGTGAATTGTCCCCTCCACCGACACGTGTCGGTCCCTGATCCGCAAAGTGATACGGCCACTGGATGAACGCGCAAGAGCTTGTCGATCGAATATCAAAGTACCTGTCGGACGAAGCCAGACCCTGGCATTTCGCCCTTCTCTGTGTGGTGGTGTGTCTGCCGAATCTGGTGCTGCACGGCAACCCCGGGACGGATGCGGCGAACTACTACTGCCCCCTGATTCGCGAGTTCGCCGCCGGTCGGTTCGATCAAGCCTTCTGGGGCATGATCCCCCCGTTGTTCCCTCTGCTTGGGGGCATCGTCTGCGCTCTCCCCGGAGTCTCGCCGCTCAAAGCCGGCCAGATCGTGTCGATCCTGTTCTTTGCCTTGGGAATCTTCCCCCTCCACGCGCTTTTGCGCCGTACGCACAGCGCAAGGATCGCCACTGTGGCATGCGTCCTATACGTCTTCTGCTCGCGACTGCTGCGCTATGCGAGCCAGGGCGCCCCCTTCAGTGTGAAAATGTTCTGCATGCTCTCGGCGCTGCTGTTGCTGTGGGAACTGCGCGGGGATGTTCGTCGCTGGTACTGCGCCGCCGCACTGGGTCTGTGTTGCACTGGCTTGGCGCTTGTGCGCGGCGAGGGAGTCGCCGCCTCTGTGTTGCTGTTGCTCTGGGCCGTGATCGGCGAGGGCATCTACAGGTGGCGCCATCGATCCTCCTGGCGTCGATTCGTTCCTGCGCAGACGCTTGTCGCGAGCGCCGTTTTCGTCGCGGGAATCCTTCCCTGGGTCGCGTACGAGTATCAGTTCACCGGCTATCCTGTCACTGATCTGCGCCAGATTCCCTACGCCCGAATGGTGCTTGGCGGATGGGCCGCCCACAAACCGAAACGGGTTCGGACCAAGGAGGATCTCGACTATCTAGCGCTGCTCGGCAAGATTAGAGAGGGTACCGCGTTCAAGCGCTCCCTGGAGATGGGAACGCCCGTGCAAGAGCGAGTCAGGGCACGCAGACAGCGGGGCGGAAGCCGGGTGAAGGAAGTGTGGAAGGGATTGTTCCCCATGTTCTTTCTGCTCGCTCTCCTGTGCCTGGTGTCCCAGGGATGGCGGCGTCTGGGTTGGGGGGATTTATGGCTTGCCACCGTGATTGTGGGGCATACCGTATTGTTGATCGTCTTGCTCTGGAGGCACGAGTTGCAGAAACGGTATCTGGCTGTGACGATTCCCTTCCTGCTGGGCTGGGCTGCCACTGGCGCCACGATATCGCTTCGTTGGCTGCAGCGCGTCTGGCCCGAGCGTGTGGACTCCGAGATCCGCGCTCGAGTTCTGATCGGTGCGGTCTCCGTTTTCGCTGTCATCATGGTGTGGAACGGGAATCAGAAGGGGGTGTCGAACCTACGAGACCGTTTCCTGGACACGCGCTTCAGATCCAGTCTGCAGGCGGGCCGGTGGCTGCGGGAGACGGGCATCGACATGGTCCGCAAAACCCCTCCTAGAAAATCGACCTGGGTCAGCTACCACAACGAGCGTCTCCCACTCATTCTGGTCGATTGTCCCACCACCCCCTACTTCGGCCGCTGTGACAAGTTTCTTATTCCGTTCAGGAATTTCCACGTTCCCGCGCAGGAACTGACGGAGTTCTGCAAAGCCAATTCGGTCCCCTTTCTCGTACTCAGCCGTCCGCTCGACATTGTCTGCGACTTGCCCGGAAGCTCGAGGGACGCGCGGGAGCAGTTTCTGTTCTGCAGACGCTTCGGGAAGAAATATCCTCTTCTGATCTATGTGTACAGACCCCTGTTGCACAGGCAACCGCCCCAGGACAAGGCAGCAAAATCGTGAGCGAAGAATCGGACCGGAAGATCAAACTATCCGTGGTGACGGCTGTGCGCAACGGTGAGCCCTTCATCCGCGAAACAGTCGACAGCATCCTTTCGCAAGAGGGCGACTTCGAGCTTGAGTATATCGTCCGCGACGGATGCTCGATCGACGGCACACTCGAGATTCTCTCGGGCTACGACGACGCGCGCATGACCGTGGTCTCGCAGGCGGATGGGGGGCCGCACGAGGCCATCAACGCTGGCATGGCGACGGCGACTGGCGAAATCGGCTGCTGGCTGAATGCGGACGACGTGTTCGAGCCGGGCACGCTCGAACTGGTCGCACGTGCCTTCCGCGCAGACACCTCCTGCCGCTGGTTGTACGGACGCTGCCGCATCATCGACAACAACGGCCGCGAAATCCGCAAACCGATTACCTGGTACAAGAACCTGCTTGGCTTCGTCTACTGCCGTCACATGCTTCTATGTGAAAACTTCATCAACCAGCCCGCCACTTTCTGGCGCCTGGATCTGTGGCGGGAGATCGCGGGGCTGAACCCTCGGTACCATGCCGCGTGGGACTACGATCTCTGGTTGCAGATGGCAGACGTGTCCGCGCCCCGACATATCCGGCGCACTCTCTCGTCCTTCCGCCGACACCCGGACTCCATTAGCGAAACCAGCTTTGAACTGCAGTTCCAGGAACAGGCCACCATCGCCGCAACCCGTGGAAACCGACTTCATCAGCTTCTGCACAGATTGCTCGTCCGGAAAACACTTATGGTCTACAGGATGTGCAGCAAAGAGTGAAGTCCTGCTCCGGGCGAGCCCCAGAGCTCCCGTATGCGCACGTTCAAGTTGCGCGGCGTTAGCCTCAAGCGCGTGAGTTCTGGATCCCACATGTTGCCCACTGCCCCCCCCCAATGTGCGCCGACGCCTCTATCTCTTGCCCTCGTCCTCTTGTCGCACAAGAAAGACGAATCCGCGCACCATCAACTCCTTGACCAATTGGATGATGCCGGCCTTGGCGTCCTCTAGTTCCACATCAAACTCCTTGACCATCAGAGCGGCCACGTGGGAGAGCTTGTGCCCCGGCTTCGCCGCCGTTACCAGCATGAACTCGCCATGCTCGTCGAGGACGATGCGGCGCCGCCGGTCTATGCGAAAGAATCGGGAGAGGAACTGTTCGGCGGAGTGCAGGGGGCGCTCGACCATGAGTACGAGTTCGCCGTTCTGGGCCCGGTGGTGCTCCACCGACGGGTGCTCGCGCAGTTCCACGTCCAACGCCCGCTCTATGTCGTACTTTGGGCGTTTGCGCTTTCGACCATCCCCGCGGGGATAAAAAGGCATAAAATCAGCGAGAAATCCCATGGTGCACCTGTTTCCGTGTCGCTCCTACATCTGGCGGGCATCCAACTGGTCGGGCATGACGGGGTAGTTGCCGTCGAAACAGGCACAGCAGAAGTCCTCGGGTTTGCGGGCCTTCATGCAGGACAGCATCCCCTCCTTCGAGAGGTATACCAGACTGTCCAGGCGCAAGGCCCTGGACATGCCTGCCTCGGGCACTTTGTTCGCAAGCAGTGATTCACGGTCGGGGAAGTCGATGCCGAAGTAGCACCCATACCGGTGGGGGGGACAACTGATGCGCATGTGCACTTCTTTCGCCCCCGCCTCGCGGATGGTGCGAACACGCGCCCGACTGGTGACGCCGCGCACGATCGAGTCGTCCACCAGGCAGATGCGTTTGCCTTTGATCGCCTCCGGAATCGGCTGCAGCTTCCGGCTGGCCAGTTTCTTGCGCGATATTTTGAGGCCCGGGTCGATGAAGGTCCGCCCGACGTAGTGGTTGCGGCTGAGCGCCATGTCGATGGGGATGCCCGACTCCTCGGCGAATCCGAGCGCGGCATAAATCCCGCTGTCGGGGACCGGCACGATGATGTCAGCCTCCACCGGCGCTTCCCGGGCCAGCACCCGCCCCATCTCCTTTCGGGCTTCGTACACGCTGTCGCCGAACACATGGCTTCCGGGCCGCGCGAAGTAGACATGCTCGAACACACAGTGGGCCAGGCGGGGGGACTCGGCGTACTGACGGGATGACATGCGTCCCGCTCCATTCCAGATGAGGATCTCACCCGGCTCCACGTCACGCACGTAGGAGGCGCCGGTGACGCCAAAGGCGATGGTTTCGCTGGCGACCATGAAGCCGCCATCGTCAAAGTCTCCCACGGCGAGGGGGCGGAAACCGTGGGGGTCGCGCACAGCCGCCATGCCATTGTCCGTCAGCAAGAGGAGCGAGAACGCGCCCTTGAGTTTGAGAACCGCCTCTTCGAGCGCATCCCAGATGTTGCCGCGACACCGCGTGGTGAGTGCGCGGGACATGAGATGGAGGATCAGTTCCGTGTCCGTGCTGGTCTGAAACAGCGCCCCCTCGTTGCGAAGCTCCTCCCGCAATGTCGCGGCGTTGCAGATGGTGCCGTTGTGGGCGATGCCGACCGTCTGGCCGGCCATGTTCACCATCAGGGGCTGGGCGTTGCTGGCCGTGGCTCCTCCAGCAGTACCGTAGCGGACGTGGCTGATGGCGCGTCGGATCCTCCGGCCGTCGTCGAACCAGGTCGAGGGGATATGGTGGAAGACCTGCTCCACCAGCCCCAAATCCTTGTGCAGCAGACAGCGGTCTCCAAAGGCGGCCATGACGCCCGCCGCCTCCTGCCCGCGATGCTGTAGCGAGTGCAGGCCCATGTGGACGCGTTCCAACACGTTCTCGCCCTCGACGACCCCGCAAAGTCCGCAATATTCCTTGGGTTTGTCACTGGGCATGTGCGTGCCCCTTCTGGGTTTGATCTTGCAGGAGGGGTGTCGGGAGCCCGGCGGCCGCGGCCACGAGGTCGCGGAATAGCGGATGCGCGTTCAGAGGGCGGGACTTGAACTCGGGGTGGAACTGGCAGGCGACAAACCAGGGATGATCCTTCAGCTCGATCATCTCCACCAAGTCTCCGTTCGGAGAGGTGCCGGAGATGACCATGCCAGCCTCCTCGAACTCGGCCCGGTAGTCGTTGTTGAACTCGTAGCGGTGGCGGTGGCGTTCGTCGATTGCCGACCGGCCATAGGTTGCGGTCGATTTGCTCCCCTTGGCCAACGTGCAGGGCCAGCTTCCCAAACGCATGGTGCCGCCCATATTGAGAATTTTCTTCTGCTCTTCCATCAGGTGAATGACCGGCGCCTTCGTGGCCTTGTCGAACTCCATGCTGTTGGCGCCGCCATGGCCGCAGACATTCCGTGCGAACTCGATGACGGCGCACTGCATGCCAAGACAGATGCCCAGGAAGGGGATGCCGTTCTCGCGGGCATGCTGGGTGGCTAGGATTTTCCCTTCCACGCCGCGGTCGCCAAACCCCCCAGGAACCAAAATGGCATCCACTCCAGCGAGGAGTTTCGCGGCGCCCTGCTTCTCGATCTTCTCCGCTTCGATGGGGCGGACCACAAGCTCCACATCATTGGCGATGCCGCCATGGTCGAGTGCCTCGTAAATGCTCTTGTACGCATCTCGCAGGGAGGTGTATTTTCCCACCACCGCGATCTCCACGCGCTTGCTCTTCGGAGCGGTGACGCGTCGGATCAAATCCTCCCAGTCGTCCAGCTGAATCTCCCTCACATGCAGCCCGAGAAGTTCCAGGATGTAGGTGTCCAACTCCTCCTGGGCCAGCATCAGAGGGACTTCGTAGATGGTGTTCTCCACATCGATTTCCTGGATGATCAGCTCCTGCTTGACGTTGCAGAAGAGCGATAGCTTGCGGAAATGCTCGGGCTCCAGCGGTTCTTCGCAGCGGCAGATGAGGATATCGGGAATAATGCCGATCCCGCGCAGGATGCCGACGGATTGCTGGGAGGGCTTGGTCTTCAGCTCACGGGCCGCCTTCAGGTAGGGCACCAGGGTCAGGTGGACAAACAGGCCGTTGCGGATGCCGATCTCCTGCCGGTACTGGCGGATTGCCTCCAGGAAGGGGAGGGACTCGATGTCTCCCACCGTGCCGCCGATCTCGGTGATGACGATGTCCACGTCGTCTCCGTCCAGGGACCGGATGGCGTTCTGGATTTCGTCGGTGATGTGGGGGATGACCTGGACGGTCTTGCCGAGGTAGTCTCCGCGGCGTTCCCGCTCGATGACGGTCTGGTAGATGCGTCCCGTGGTGTAGTTGCTGGCCTGGGAGCAGACGACATCGGCATAGCGTTCGTAGTGGCCCAGATCCAGGTCCGTCTCAGCGCCGTCATCCGTCACGTACACTTCGCCATGTTCGTAGGGAGACATGGTGCCCGGATCGACGTTTACGTAGGGATCGAGCTTCTGGAGCTTGACTCGGTAGCCGCGTCGTTTGAGCAGCAGAGCGATGGCGGCGGCGGTCAGACCCTTGCCGAGAGAGGAGACGACGCCGCCGGTGATGAAAAGGTGCTTCGTGACTTTGGAGGGCATTCTGAATCTCGTCCCACGGGACGTCCCGTTGTGTGCTGTTGAGGAGCATGAAAGCGGAGGTCACGCAGGTCTAGAGGCGCGCCCACAACGGGGCTGTACCATAGCTCTCCACCACCACATTGTCGCCCGGAGCGTCCGGTAAAATGCGGAATTCTGCGAACAGCGGCTGCGTCCTGCCCCGCCGCCACTGGGTTTATTCCGGTGGAGCGAATGATGGGTTCCTCGATTGGACTGGTCTCAGTTCATTCCCCCCCTCCCGCCCCACACGCTGCAGCGTGTGGGG
>JAGLDW010000853.1 GCA_023145395.1 Lentisphaeria bacterium
CGCCGGAGCCACCCCCACCAGCGCAGCGTCGAGAAAACGCTCTCGCTGATCAGACGACGGTCGCGCGAGCCGAACTTGCGGTTTTCGGACAGGAAGGAACGAAGCGCCCGGTCAGCGGGCCGACGACACGCAAGCGTCTCCCACAGCACTCGCGACATGGCGTCGGAGCAGGCGCGCGCTTGGGACTCGAGTTTTTTGATGGGGAGATTCATGCTGGCATTCCGGACAAACATGCAAGGGGCGCACGGGTATCCGTGTCGCGCGAAGTTAAGGCGTCTCAAGGGGATTCTTCTAGGTTGCGAACTATAAAGGAACAGGAGGGTGTCGGCAACCGACGGGATAGGGATGATCCTGAGCCACTGGCCTGGCGAACCTGCCGCTCCCCCTGCGAACTCCGCAATATCATGGAGAGCCGATGCCCCCGGCGGCCCACTGTGCGAATTGTGACAACGTTGCATTGTCGAGAGCGTGGACGTGGATGGAGCCACCGACGTAGGCGATGGGGTGTCCGTGGTCGCGAAGAAAGCGCACGAGCGGGGCATCCTGCATGAGGTAGTAGTTGGTCACTCCAATGGCGAGGTACGGGGGCAGGGGCAGGGCTCCCCAGGGAATGGCGTTCACTTCATATGTGTCAAGTGGCGCTTGTCCGTGATAGAGCACGAACATGTCCGGGGTGCCGTTGCGCCGTTGCCAAGCCGCCAGCGCGGGCAGATCCTGCCCCCAGTCGATGTTGGAGGCCACGAGCCGCTTCCAGCCATGGCGCGATCCTCCGGCGGCGCCGTTGAAGTAGCTAAGATAGTCGGGATAGGCGCTCAGGGCGGTGAGCGCGTACAGCGCGAGTAGCGCGCCCCCGACGCGACGACGACGGGCGGCACCCTCGCCCTTGCGCAGCGCCTGCCGCACGGCAAAGCCGATGGCTAGGATGAAAAAGGGCCAAAGCGGCAGGATGTAGCGCAAGCCCAATTGGCGATAGGCCACAAAACTGAAGTTGAGGAAGAGCAGTACTGGGACCACTGCGAACTCCGCCAGCAGCAGGCGTCGGCGTCGGTGTCCGCGGAGTCCGCAGATCATGCCCCACACCACGCAACCCAGCAGCGCCAGCGGAGTCTTGCTCGCTAGGACGACGATGTAGTAGTACCACCACGAGCCTCCCTGTGGGTGGAGTTTTCCGAGAAAGATATTCGGAAATCCCGGGCGGTTGTTATTGGCCACGATGTCGAAACCGCGCACATAGTCGGCGGGCACGGGCAGGGGCATGCTGCGCAGGAGGGGAACATTCTGCAGTTTGCGGACCAGCGGAGAGCGGTATTCGGAGGCACGCAGACTGCGCCCGAAGCCTCTCCCCAGATAGAAGGCGTTGACGAGGACCAGTGCCAGAACACCGGAGAACAAGAGCTGTGGAACGAGTCGGCGCCAGAGCTGTCTCTGCCGCCACGCTCCCGTCAGTGCCAGATGGACCAGCAACTGCACGGCGATGCATGGCAGGAGAAGCACACCAGTGAACTTCGACAGCAGGGCGCCACCCAGCGCCAGCCCAAGCCAAAGGGCGTGCCGCCACTGGCCGCGCTTTGTCACAAGGTGCAGGGAAACAACGGTCAGAAACACAAAAAGAGTACATCCCAAGTCGGGCGTGAAGAGTCTTGTGTGCGCCAGCACGTTGGGCGAGAGCGCGTAGATCCAGAGCAGGACCGCCGCCACCCTGCGGCCCCAGACGACTGCGGCCACACGGTACAACGCCAGCCCGAGCAGAACGCCCGCAAGCACTGCCATGCACCGGCAGAGGAAGAGCAAGGTCTTATGTCTCCCGTGCCGCTTTGGAGCGCCGTAGAGGAACTGCTCACCATAGGCGAACTCATCCGCCATTTTATAGGAGTAGCGCAGGCGGTGGGAGACCGGGGGAATCTCGAGGTCGGTCATGAACATCGTGGGCAGGGCATAGAAGGCCTTGAGCAGGGGGGGGTTCTCCGGGTTGACACTGTTGTCCCATGTCCGCAGGAATCGGGCGCCGGATGCCATCAGAAGCGCCTCGTCAAAGGTCGCGGATTTACGCGCCAAACTGGACACGGCCAGGAGTGTGAAGATCGTCAGCGCGACGGCCGGGCTTCGACATCCCACCAGCACCTTCGCGAAGAGGTTCTCTTGTTCTGCTGCAGTTTCGGTCATTTTTCGTCACATG
>JAGLDW010000854.1 GCA_023145395.1 Lentisphaeria bacterium
GTGTGAAGATCGTCAGCGCGATGGCCGGGCTTCGACACCACACCGGCACCTTCGCGAAAAGATTCTTTTGTTTTGCTGCAGTTTCGTTCATTTTTCGTCACATGGTGCCAGGGCGATGAAATCCAGCGCCAGGCCATCGGCTAGATTGCTCATGCGAAGTGTGTGTTTTCCCTTCCTCAGGAGAATCGGGACTTCGTGTCCGTCCCCATCGAGAATGCGCTGGAACCTCCATTGAGATGCCAGGCCGCCGAATCCTCCGCTGCGGGGGAAGGAGATGCTGTCGGCTTGCGGCACGGGAGATTTGCCGTCGATCAGCAGGTTGCGGCGCGTCTTGTGGGAATCCGTCGCATAGCGGAACCGCACAAAATAACGACCCTCCGCAGGGACTTCCACGGTCCATTCAAGCCAGTGGCCGATGTCTTCGTGCCAGAAGGTGATGATCCTCCCCATGATGCCGTTTCGGTCGTCGCGCTTCTGGCATTCTCCCACGCCCTGCGCGGAGAAATCCTCCGCCTGCACGAGGATCACTCGCTTCCCGGCCGGGTCCTTCATCCAGTCCGGCGGCGTGAACGGCTTGCGCTTGATCTTGATCTTGGTGGCTTCGTTGATGGTGATTCCACATGCGTCCAAGTCCGCCAGGAGGCGGGGCGCGGCGCGGTAGTGGGAGGCGAATCCCTTGCCCCAGGCCCGCCAGCCACGACCATAGTCCCGCACAAACAGGAGAGGATCCCGCAGGATCGGATCCTTGGTCCAGCGATAGGCGCGCGCGATCCCCTCGAGATAGAGCGGGCTCGAGCCCGAACCGTACGAGGTCTGAGGACAGGAGGTGTATCGGAAGCCATGCGATTCGGTCGAGTAGCATTCCGCCATCAGACCGCGGGCGCCGGCGATGATCGCCTGTTTGACGGCTTCCTCTCCGGTTACATCGTGGTAGTACTTCAAACCGCTGATCAGAATGGCCACCATGAACCCTGCATTGCCCTGGTGCCGGGGGATGCAGTGGCAGTGCCCCGGCACCATCATCCGCGACCAAGTTCCCTGCTGGTGCGTGCGTCCTGGCTCGCACTGGTGCTTAGGCAGCGGACGCGGCGTGAGGTCTTGCGTCTCCAGCACCCGGTCCACGATTACCCGAGACGCGTTCAGGTAGTAGGGATCGCTGGTGGAGGCGTAGGCAATGGCGTTGATGATCAGATGCCAGCCGGGTGTGCGGCAACTTGTGAAGTCGTAGGGGCGGCTGAGGTAGGCGGCGATGTGGTAGTCCGCCACCGCGCGGCCAATCTCGTAGGAGCGGCGGTCGCCCGTGACGAAGAAGTGGTTGAAATGCCCTTCGGCCCAAGCGTGCGTGACCGAGCCGCCCGCCTTCGCCCAGCCTAGGTGACCGGGGACAGGCTTGTCGTAGTAGCCGCCCACATGTCCGATCTGATGGATGTAGACGAAGCCGCGCTTGCGAAATCGGTTGGTGAGTTGGCAGGTGTCGATATCGCGATTGTGCTTCTCCGCCTCGTCCGCGCGGAAAAATGCCTCCTCGTCCCCCGAGCGGATGTACTGCATGAGCAGAGCATGCTG
>JAGLDW010000855.1 GCA_023145395.1 Lentisphaeria bacterium
TGATTGGCATCCTCCTTGGCGGGTTCGTTCGGCAGTTCGCTGCCCGTCCAGATTTGGCCATGGGGATGGGGGTTCGAGCACCCCATGACGCTCCCCTTGTTCTCGAACACCTGCACCCACCGCCATTCGGGCAGCAGTTCGGCCGTCTGCCCCGCCCATAGATCCACAACCTTGCGAATGGTCTCCACCGGCATCTCGGGCAGCGTGCGGTTGTGCAGGGGGGAGAAGCAGACCACGCGGCACGTTCCCCGGACGGCGCTGGCCCGGAACAGCGTGTCCTCGTCCTCGACCAACGGGGGACTCTCCGGCAGCAGCGCCGCAAAGTCGTTGGCGAAGACAAACGTCTCGTCGTAGTCGGGATTGGTGGCGCCGCCGACTCTGGAGTTTCCGGGGCAAAGGTAGCATGTGGGGTCGTGCGCGGGACGCTCCTCCACATCCGGCTTGGACTGGTCTCCCTGCCATGGCCGCTTGGTGCGGTGGGGCGAGACGAGGACGTACTCACCCGTCAGTGGATTGTAGCGGCGGTGGGGATACTCGGCAAAGTCGAAATCGGTATTCATGGACACACTCTCCAGGCTTGTTGCGGTGGTGTTTCGTACTGTAGCGGGAAGCCATCCCGACGCCAACGATCACGCTGGACCCTTTCCGCGGAGTCCGCCGCAGCAACTCGATAGCTTGTTCGGCGATCGACGGCAATGGAACCAAAGCGCCGTTCACCCCTTCTAACCATACAAGATTAGGTCGCTCATGCGGTCAATACATTTGCGTAGTGAAAAATGGCAGGAAAGCGAGTTGAAAATGGACACAACACTGACGGGGAAAAGGTTCGTTCGGGCTATGGTGGCGGCACTATTTATGACGGGTGCCAGCTACGCGGCGGACTCGCCCGACAAAGGCATGGAACTTGCGTTGAAACTGGAGGATGTGTTCACGGGTGTGGCAGCGCGCGCCTTCCAAGCCGTCGTTGTCATCACGAATAAGCAAACGCAGGTCCCGATGCAGGGCATGCAGGGCATGCAGGGTGGGCAAGGCATGACGCCGGAACTGTTCCGGCGCTTCTTCGGCCAACCCCGGATGGATCCCAGAAACCACAGGGAAGGGCGGCAGCATGGGCATCAGGATCGGAAATCGAAGCCCAGGCCCGCCGGCAAGGGATCCGGCGTCGTCATTCGTGCGGATGGCTACATCGTCACCAATCTCCATGTGATTGACGGGGCGTCCGCCCTGGAGGTCAAGCTTGAGGATGGGCGGGTGTTCGACAATGCCAAGGACGCAGACGCCGTGAGGATCGTGGGCATCGACAAATCCACCGACCTGGCCGTGCTTCAAATCGGGGGCGGCAAGCTTGCGGATCTGCCTGTGATTCAGTTTGCGGACTCGGAGAAGGTCCGGATCGGACAGTGGGCCATCGCCGTCGGCGCCCCCTTCGACCTCGACTACTCCGTCACCTTTGGGCACGTCAGCCAGAAGGGGCGCCACGACACGGGCATGACCACCTTCGAGAACTACATCCAGACCGACGCCTCCATCAATCCAGGAAACAGCGGTGGCCCCCTGCTTGACATTCGCGGAGACATGATCGGCGTCAACGAGTTCATTTTGACGGGTGGGGGCATGTCCCGCGGTTCCGTCGGCATCGGCTTCGCCATCGCCAGCAACCTCGCCAAACAGGTGACGGACGACCTCATTGAACACGGCGAAGTCATTCGTCCCTTCCTCGGCATCAGCATGGAACCGCTCGACGACGTGAAGAAGAGAGCCTTTGGGGTCGAGTACGGAGTGCTCGTGAAGGAAGTCGTCAAGGGAGATCCCGCCGACAAGGCGGGTGTGCGCCATGGGGATATTATCCAGAAGGTTGGGGACAAACAGGTTCGCACCCCGCACGATCTTCTCTTCGCCATCCTCGACTACAAGGTAGGGGACAAGATCAAGCTGACCATTGACCGTCGTGGCGAGATGATCAGCAAGAAAATCACGGCGAAAAAGCGCGGCACGCCTGCGGGAACAGGCATTGAAATCAAGGGGCAGCAGGATCTGCTCGATGCGCTGGGCCTGGTGCTGGAGGAAGTCGATGGTGGTGTCTACATCTCCGCTGTGGTCGATGCCAGTCCCGCCGCGGACGCGCAATTGCGTAGGGGCGATCATCTCCTCGAGGTCAACCGCATCGAAGTCAGAACGACGAGGGATGTGGTCAAGGCACTGGAGAGAGTCAAGAACAACGCCGCCATCTTCTACGTTGATCGAAGAGGCGAGAAGTTCTTTGTCGGGATCCCTCTCGGAGAGGGTAAGTAGCATTCCTTGGCGAAGGCGGAGTTGCGCACGGCAGTTGCATCTCGGAAGCTGGGATACTCGTGAACCACAAGGAAGTCGATCCTGTCTCCCGCCACGGCCTTGAGAGTGTGCCACCAGCGTTCGTTTCAACTGGCGTCACAAAACAGGAGATCCCCGCGATGGGCAGGCAAGAGCTATCCTCTCGGGAGCGGGTGCGTTTGGCGTTGGAGCACCGCGAGACCGACCGGATCCCCATTGCCATGGTCTGCTCCGGCATCAACGAGCCTGCACGGAGCGAGTTCGACGATCTGCTTCGGCGCACACGGGGGACGGATGCCGCCACGTTCCTGGAGAATCTGCTGGATATCCGCAACGCGTCGCCAGGCTATCAGGGGCCGCCGCTCGCTGTGGGGACGGATGTCTGGGGCGTCGTGCGCGAGGCGGTTTCCTACGGTCCGGCCGCCTACCGGGAGATCACCGTCCATCCACTCGCGGATGTGGAGACGGAGTCGGAGTTGACTGCCTACGCCTTTCCCCGCATCGACGCCTATGACTACGCATCCCTGCCCACTCGCATCCGCATGCTTCAATCGTCCGGTGAGCGCTGCCTGATGCTGGCCAATGCCAATCCCTACGAGACTGCCTGGTATATGCGCGGTTTCGAGCGAATGTTCATGGACATGATTGAGCGTCCGGGTTTCGTCCACGCGCTGATGCGGCAGGTCACGGACTTCTATCTTGGCTACATCCGCCACTCGTTGGGGGCCGCAGACGGGGAGATTGATCTTGTCTTCACCGCCGACGATATCGGGGGCCAGGCCGGATTGCTGCTTTCATTGCCCATGTGGGAGGAGTTCATCAAGCCCTATCACGCGGAGTTGAACGCGGTGGTGCACGAGTTCGGCGCCAAGGTGATCTACCACAGCGACGGGGCGGTGGCCGAAGCTGTCCCCGGGTTGCTGGACATGGGCATTGATGTGCTGCAGGCGCTGCAGTTCGACGCGGTGGGCATGGATCCGGTCCAGCTCAAGCGAGACTATGGGGACTGCCTCTGTTTCGAGGGGGGCGTGAGCGTGCAGTCCACTCTTCCGTTTGGCACGGTGGAGGACGTGCGCGCCGAGGTGCTGCATCTGCTCGCCACGCTTGGTGCCGGCGGTGGCTACATCCTCGGTCCCGCCCATGCGATCCAGGCAGGAACGCCGCCCGAGAACATTCTAGCCATGTTCGAAGTGGTATAGTAGCGAGTCAAACCAACATGCGACATGCGACCGGAAGGGAATCGACACATGAGCAAGGACGACGCACAGAGCTACATCGGGCGCATGGAGGACGGGCAGGCGGCCCGTGTGACAACGGAGGGGGCGCGGATCACGGCTGTGACACCCATCGCGGAGCGCGAAGATCTACCGCTGTTTCTGCCCGTCCTTGTGGATGCGCAGCAGAACGGCGCCTTTGGCGTCTGCTACTACGAGATTGCCGAGAAGGGCGCGGATACACTTGCGGACATCGCGAGGCTCCTGCGCAGACACGGAGTGGGTCGTTGCCAATTGACCATTCCGACCTGCGACTTCGATGATAGCGTGGCCAACTACCGGGT
>JAGLDW010000856.1 GCA_023145395.1 Lentisphaeria bacterium
AATTTCATGTCGCCGCAGGACGGTTGGCGCGGTGCGCACATGGCCAAGTGGCTGGAGCCTCCGGACTATGACCGGTTTCTGCTGCTGGACGAGGCGTCCGGTGGTCGCATTCGCACCGTGAACGTGGCGCCCGAAGAGCCTGGTGGACTCACGTTTGTCGAGCGTGCGGCGGCGGATGGCCGCCTCGTTGCCATGGGGCATTGCTGTCCCGATGCGGAGACGGTCGCGGAGGCCGTTGCCCGCGGTGCCCGCTGGGTCACCCATTTCGGCAATGGCGCCGCGCCGCAGATCCATCGATTCCGCAACCCCTTTTGGTCTTTCATGGCCCACGAGGAACTGACTCTGAGCGTGATCTGCGACGGTTTTCATTTGCCGCCGGATGTGGTGAAGACTGCCATGCTCTGCCGGAATGGCGGCAACTGCGTCCCCGTGTCCGATGCCAGCGCCCACTCGGGAGCAGCTGCGGGACGGTATATCGATCACGGCGGACAGCCGTTCGTGGTGGAACCCAATGGTTTTATTCATCTCGAGGACAGTGAACTTCTCCATGGCGCGTGGTTTCAGCAGGATCGCTGCGTGGAGTACTTGGTGCAGAATCTTGGCATGGGGCTGGTGGATGCCTGGAACCAGTGCAGCCGCGTGCCGGCTCGGGTGCTTGGAGTGGCACTGCCCGAGCTGGCGGTTGGCGAGGAGGCAAGTTTTGTGCTGGCGCGCTGGCAGGACGATTCACTCTTGCTCGAACAGTCCGTGCATCTGGGAGTCCCCTACCTGGAGACGCCGATCCGCACAAACCTGCATACTTCCTGAATGTGGGAATCATCGGTCGATAGGCTTTCCCGCGTAGTTGGCGGGAACGATTCCGAGCTGTTTGATCCGGTAGTTGATGATGCGCTGGGTCACGCCGAGTCTGCGCGCGGCGGCCGCACAGTTCCCGCGGGATTTCTTGAGTGCGTCGATGATGATTTCCTGCTCATAGGCGTAGACCATGGACTTGAAGTCCCCGCCGGAGTCGGGAAGGATGGCCGTGTTGGTTTGTTCGGCCGTCTGCAGCGTGGGCGGTAGCGCATAGCCGTGGATGACGTCGTCGGGGCTGGTCAGCACCGCCCGTTCGATGCAGTTCTCCAGCTCGCGCACATTGCCCGGCCAGTGGTAGATCATCATCATGTTGATCGCGGCTGTCGAGATGCGCTTGATGTTCTTGTTGTAGAGCGTGTTGTACTTGCTCACAAAATGGTCGGCGAGGAGCAGAATGTCCGAACGTCTCTCCCGTAGAGAGGGCATATGGATGGGGAAGATGTTGAGGCGGTAGTAGAGATCCTCGCGAAACTGCTCTTTGGCGATCATCTCCTCCAGATCGCGGCTGGTGGCGGCGATGATGCGCACGTTGATGGCGACGGACGTCGTGCCTCCCACACGCTCAAAGGCGCGCTCTTGCAGCACGCGTAGCAGGCGGACCTGCACATGGAGGGAGATATCGCCGATCTCGTCCAGGAAGAGTGTTCCTCCGTTGGCGAGTTCGAAGCGTCCCAGCCGTTGTTCCGCCGCGCCGGTGTAGGCGCCTTTCTCGTGCCCGAAAAGCTCGCTCTCGATCAGCGTTTCGGGCAGTGCGGCGCAATTGACGGCGATGAAGGGGGCGTTGGCACGCGTGCTGTTGTGGTGCAGCGCCTTGGCAACAAGCTCCTTGCCCGTTCCCGAGGCGCCGCAGATCAGGACCGTTGCCGGACTGTCGGCAACCTGCGCAATCTGCTCGTAGACATGGCGCATGCTGCTGCAGTTTCCAACGATATTACCGGGGCGGTAGTTTTCGGTGAGCTGCTGGCGCAGGCGCCGATTTTCCTCGCGTAGACTCTTCTTTTCCTCCAGGCCCTCTCGGATGCGGGCGACTGCCTCGGCCAGGAGTTCCGAGAGCAGTTTGAGGAAGCTCAGGTCCCGTTCCAGCACAGCGGCTTCGTCGTTTGGCCGGTCGATGCTGATGGTGCCGATGACCTGCCGTTGACTGATGATGGGCACGCAGAGAAAGGCGATGCGCTCCTTGCGGCGCGTCTTCGTCCGGTTCAGGAAACTTGGATCCGCCGAAATGTCGGGGACCAGTCTGGGCTGGCCGCTGGCCGCCACCTGTCCGGTCACCCCCTCGCCCAGTTCGTACTGCCCGCGCTCCCGCTCCTTCTTCGAAAGTCCGCGCGACGCTTCGATGATGAAGACGTCCGATCCGGGGCGTCGCAGCGTTAGGGTGCCGCGTGACAGACCCATGTCCGTCTCGAGGATGTCCAGCACTTCGTTGAGCAGGGAGGACACGTCGTGCTGATGCGCCATGGCGTGGCTGACGCGGTAGAGAATCCCCATCTCACGCTCGGCTCGATTGTCCTTGTTTGCACGGGTCGGCATGTTGCTCCCTGTCCCTCTGGTCATCGGGCTTCGCAATGCCTGCCCAGAAAATACAACTTTGTCGAGAAGTCTATCCGTCACAACATAATTGTATCATTCCTTCCGTGCAATCGTCTGGGTTGGCAGAATGTAACGCCTCAGTCTTGTGGGGT
>JAGLDW010000857.1 GCA_023145395.1 Lentisphaeria bacterium
CCCCACGTAACTGAGGCGTTACGGCAGAATGATCTCTCGCAGTGTCGCAGGACTAGACGTGGGACATCGGGTGCCAGTGGAACGGCAGGGGAAACAGGAGTCGCGTGATGTTGTTTGCGGCTTCGGGCACCGTGGGGGAGAACGGGCCGAAGAGCAGACGGGCCAGAGGGGCGCGCTGCAAGCGCACGGTGGGCACGTCCGAAGTGTCGTCGGTCGGCACGACGCGCACGCCGTTTCCATTCGACTCGATGTGCACCCCCTCGCCGTCCTCCTCCATGCGGATGCAGAGGGAACCGTGCCAACCCTTCAGCCTCTGCTGAAGGATGGGCAGGTACGCTCGCAGGCAACCGAGAAGTGAATTGACGCGGAGCATGCCCGCCGGGTGCACGGTGAAACTACTGGCATGCGCCAGGAACATCTCCTCCAGCTCAGTTTCGCCTTCCACGGTTGGCAGTTGGATCGAGTAGGTGGTGCGGTCGATGAGAAAACGCACGATGCGGCGGAGCGCATCGCAGTCTCCGGCGTATTCGACGATGGACGACCCGCGCACGGAAACATAGGCAAAGCCATGCTCGTCATCGCAGATCCAGACGACTTGGCCAGGGCGAGAGAGCACAAGCGGGAACTCCTGCGGAGTCCGCACGGTGTGATAGGGCAGGGCGTGGTAGGCATCGCACATCCGTTGCGTGTCGCGCGTCTCCCCCCGCCACGTGCGCAGAGAGACTCCGGACACGTGGTCTCGCTCGCCGTGCCGGAGAGTGCTCGAGGAGAGGGTCAGGTAGCGTGTTGCCCCCGCATTCTCCCAGCCAAAATGTCCATACCGCAGCCGGTCTCCCCCCAGCGCCGAGAGAACCATCCCGTCCTCCTGCATGCCCTGGATGCCGCGTAGGAGGAGCTGGCTCATGAGCCCCCCCCCACGGAAGGGAGGATAGCAGAAAACGTTGCCGATGCCGCCGAGAGACAGTGATGCCTTGCCCGCCACGCGCACTGGACGTGGCACGATCTGCAGGCCCGCCGCCATCTCGCCCTCCACGAAAGCCAGCCACCACCAGCCCATGGACTCCGCCCCTGCTGACACGGTGTCGGGGTACATGTTCTCGAATCGAAAATGCCCTGGGTTGCGCTCCTGAAAGCTACCCACCACACGATCCATGAGCAGGTCGAAATCCTCTGGCTTTCCTCTGCGAATCTCAGGCGCTGTGTCGTGTGTCATTGACTGCTTCCCCTAGGCTTGGCACGAATGATTTCAGTAATTCTATGGACGGTAGCAGAGAAGCACGTCGAGTCAAGAAGGAACTTGCGTTGGGTGGATTTCATTCGCATGTCGAGAACCTGGCTCTGGCGCGGGCGTATGTCGGTTCCGTAGGGGTTCTTTGCAGGTGGTGGAAAATCCGGAGTTCTAGGACCGATTTTCAGGAATGCGCTAGACCCGCCGCGAAAAGGATTTCGTGGCTCAGGTTCCAGGTTGACAGGTTCAAGATTCAAAGGTTGAGACAAGAAAATCTCTCGCAAATGGAGGGCAAATGGCCGAGACTGTCCTTTATCGGCAACCTTGAACCTTTGAACTCTGAACCTGGAACCCCTTCGCGACCTTTTCGCGGAGGATCGCGCTACGGGGAGGCTGCAAAAAGGTCCCAAGACAACCACACGGGAAAACATTCGGTTGGCCTTCTTGCATCATCCTGCGCAACTGTCTAACGTAGAAATAGAAAGCGAATGGGAGGAGAAGACCCTTGGCTAACGATAGAAAATAGGATAAGTTTCGAGCTGGAAGACGCTTTTAATAGTACGAAATCATTCAGAAGATGCTATACGACAGGCAATACTGCGCCAACGTCCCCAATTGCCCCCAATTATAATGCCCCCAATTATACCGCACGGAGTAAGTGGGTATCCGTGAACGCTTGCCAGCATCGTATGCCGCTACCGCCTCTGTTGACAGAAAGGATTCTACAAATGGTTGCTGCGGTTTTCGTATCGATGGTGCTGGCAGTGACGCTCAGCGCCGCGGACGGTCTGGTCGAGAACGGTGGCTTCGAAGCGGTGCATAAACCGGGCAAACCGGCGCACTGGAAGCCCTTTGGAAGTTTTGGGCCAGCCATGTTGACCGACGATTCGCCGCGTACGGGCAAGCTTGCGGGCCGCATTGTTGGCGATGGCACGCAGCGTGCCTGGCGACATGTGATCGACAAGCCGAGATCGCAGCTTATCGTCGCGTCCGGCTGGTTTCGCGCGCGTGGCGTGCTCATCAAAACGAATCCCGATGGTTGGGTGCGGTTCTACTTCCATATTCTCTACAAGGATCGGCCCTACGGCGAGACCACCCATATCTCCGTTGATTTGCCTACAGGCTCATATGGCTGGCGCCGGTTTGCAGCTCGACTTACCCCACGCACCGATTACCCGGTTGATCAGATCTGGATTACGGTGACGGGCAATATGACATCCGGGACGCTTGACTTCGACGATATCGCGGCACATCCCGCGCCGTTTCTTGGAGGGTTCACTGCACTGGAATGGGCCCAGAGCGGCAAGGCCAAGATGTTGCGAGACATGGGGCAGGTCGAGCCGAAGTCCGCACTTACCGGGCGCGCGGAGAGGGGTAAGTGGAAGCTTGTTCCTTACGAGATTGGCGGGGACAAGGGACGCATGGTCTGGGCATCGGCGCTGACACAAGCGCCCGAGCTGACGCTACCTCTCGACGTACGCGGCTGGCATGCCGTGTTTGTGGGTGTGGCTTCGCCCATGGGCGTTGCGCGGCACGCGCTGCTGCGCCTGTCACGTGATTCAGCCTTCACAATGCGGGCTCGCACCAAAGGGCAAGTCGAGGAGGTCTTCTTCAAGGCTGATGACCTGACCGGCCAGTCGCTGCATATTGCTCAGCAAGATGGTTGTGAACCCGTATCAGTTGGGGTGGCGTACGTCAAGCTCGTGCCGCTCACCGACGAAGAAGTCGCCACGATCAAAGCCGAGCGTGCGGATTCGAGCTTGCGTCGACTAGTGGCGAGTATAGATGGGTTCAGCTTTATCCACGGTCGACGACCCACGACCCGGCTGTCGCTGTTGCGTGAAGTTGAGGCGTATCGCCACAGCGATTTCGGTACGCTTATACTCCAGGTGGGTGGTGCGGACATGGTGAATTATCCTTCCAACATGGGGCAGATGCGCGGGATGGACC
>JAGLDW010000858.1 GCA_023145395.1 Lentisphaeria bacterium
ACTTGCTATACGTCTTCCCGCTGACAGCAACGGGAGTGGGAAAGCCCATCACGTAGTTGCACACATCCAGAAAATGGACGCCCAAGTCGATAAGAGGTCCTCCTCCGCTTTGCGCCTTGGTCGTGAACCAGCTGCCCTTCCCCGGAATCCCCCGCCTGCGCTTCCAGCCGCATTTCGCGTGGTAGATCTCGCCCAGCTTGCCGGCTTGGACATAGGCGCGCGCAAACTGCGCCCAGGGGGTGAATCGGTTGTTGAGGCCAATCATCAGCTTTTTCCCCGTGCGGTCTTTGGCGTCCACCATGGACTGGACCAGCTCGGGCGTGAGAGAAGCCGGCTTCTCGCAGTGCACATGACATCCCGCATCGAGCGCGGCAATGGTCGCCGGGGCATGCACGTGGTTGGGCGTGGCGACACTGACCAAATCCAGCGACTCCTCCGCCAGCATCTCGTTGTAGTCGGTGTAGGCCGCCTCCGCGTCGAAACGATCGGCCGCTTCGTCGGCGCGCTCGGGGATGATGTCGCAGACGGCGACGATATCGACCTGCTCGGAAAGCAGGGAGTACGAGGCTAGGTGCTTGCCCTTGCCGCAGCCGCCTGTGCCGATGATTCCGTATCGGATCTTGCTCATGGACTCTTCTCCTGGTTCCCCGGTTTGCTGATCTGTCTTGTCCTGATATAGGTTGATCACAAAAAAACAAATTGCGCCGCAAGAACACCGATAACTGATGACCGATCACCAATCAACGGCGCGGTGGTGGTGACGCGCTATATTCAAGACGAATTGGCCTGTGATCACGACATCGTTAGGAGATGGACCATGAATTGGAAGATTCTCTTTGCAAGTTTTGGGCTTGTGTTCCTGGCCGAGCTCGGTGACAAGACGCAGCTGACCGCACTGGCTTTCTCGGCAAAAAGCGGGAGTCCCTGGGCGGTGTTCCTGGGCACCAGCCTCGCACTCATTTGCGCCTCTGGGCTGGCGGTGGGCTGCGGGGAATTGCTCTCGCGCGTCGTGCCCGAACGAATCCTGCACCTTGCATCGGGCGTGATGTTCGTCCTCGTGGGACTGATCCTGCTGGTGAACATGGCACGCAAAGCGCCTGACGAGGCGGCAGAACCCGGAGACGGCGCCGTGCAGGAAGAGGGTGCCGCGCTCAAAGCCGGCCCGTTGTCCAGTTTCATTCTACAGCAGGCAATCCCCTTCGAGAGAGATCTGGTGGCCTTGATCCGCGAACAAGCCGCGATGACCGAGGACAAGGTCGTGAAAGAGGCGCTTCTCCGTCTGGCGACCGAGCATCGCGGGCACGAGTCCCATCTCTCGGGAATCGGCGCGGATCTGCCTGCGGGGGGCAAGGACGGAGGGGAGCTCACGATGGCGACCACGCTGCCCGCAGTGCGCCAGAACGTATCCGGCGGCGCGGCCATCGCCGAGGTCGTCGCTCACCAGGAGGCCTGTGCACAATTCTACATCGCGCTGGCTCAACGCACACCCTTCCACGCCGCTCGCGATGGTCTGCGCAGCTTGGCCATGGAGGAGATCCGCCTCGCCCAGGAGCTCTGCACGCTCGTGAATCACGAAGACGATGCGTCGGATGCCACCGTGTGAGCAGATCGGACAACGGCCGTTGGGAGAGCGCGATGAAGCGAATCACTATCTGCGTGGTGTTGGCGGGGGGGCTTCTCGGAAGTCCAGTCAGCCGCACGGCTCCTGCAGTCGGCATCGACACGGCAGCCAACGCGAAACTGCTCCGGGCCCGGGGCGCACTGTTCTACGTACCGTTCGAGGGCACTCCCGACGCGGCGCTCTCGCTCGGAGACCCCACGCCGTATGCGCAAAAAGCGTTGAGCTATGTTCCAGGACGGATTGGGCAGGCGATCTCCGTGACGAACCAGCTTGGCAAGCACAGCAGCAGCATGCTTGTCTACGAGGCGCTCGGCAACATCTACAACCGCCGCGGCACGATCTCGTTCTGGGTCCAGTCCCCGTGGGACGGCACAAATCGCGACATTCTGACTGGCTCCGCCTACACCGGCCCAGCGATCCTGTCCATCGCAGCCGAAGAACTGCACGCCACATTCCTGTGGGTCTGTCGGCGGAAGACGTTCTTCGACATTCGGTTTGGCGGCCAACGCCGAACTGGCGATCTGGAGCGGTTCGGGACATTTTCCACCGATCTCGTGCCGTTGTGGAAGAAGAACGATTGGCAGCACTTCGCTTTCGTCTGGGACGATCGCCAGGGCTACGCAGTGTATCGAAACGGGAAGCTCCTGCACGAGTTCCGGGGGGAGATCGAGTGGGATATGAACACGCCCGACAACATCGGGCTGGGGCACTCTCCATTGCGGGCCCGCGACCTATGGCCGGTCACAAGTCGCTTCCTGTTCGACGAGTTCATTGTCTTCAGTCGGTGCCTGAGCCAAGAAGAGATCTCCCCAGCCATGGCCGGTCGATACGGAGAACTGCGACTCAGCGGGGATGAAGACTGGCCGTTCAACGCCGAGCAGCGCCGACGCAGGTTCCACCTCCGCCCTGACCCGAAGCGTCCGACCGCGGGGATCGCGCCGGAGGGCGGCGCGCAGATCAGCCTGGAGGAGATTCCGGTCGAGAGTGTGGCCATGAAGTTCCACAAACGCTACACGCTGGTCGATGGACAGCTTGGAACGGGGATTCGGTTCAGGGACGGTGGCCTCGACTTCGATACGCCCGCTGTTTTCGAGTTTGCCCGTTCGCGTCGAGTGAACTTAGTGGTGACGGACGTGCCCGAGCCCAAGGGTGCCCGGGCATTCGAGCAGAACCCCGATGCGCCGCTGGCGAATCTAGGCGAAGACCATTCCTACCTGCGTGTGCCGGAGCACGAACGCCGGAGTTTCGGTGTGTTCTTCCCCGGTGACAGCACGGCGCAAGAGGTTCGGTTCTTCCAAGTTGGGGAGGGGAAGAAAGCCTCGCCGCAGGCAGTTCGGTACCCGCTGCGGAAGAGAATTCCGTTCGACCAATGCGCCGGAGCGTCGACAGTGATGCTGCGCGCCCTGCATCCGGCGGACCGCTGCGCGGTGCTGGCGTCGAATGCAGCGGAGCCAGTGCCCGCGTTCACCGTCAGGCGGACGGCGTTGGCGAGTACGTTCTTCGTGCTGGCACCGGAGAGGACGGACCGATTTGTGGACACGCTGCGACTGGTCCTGTTCCTGAAGCTGGAGGGCACGGGGTTTGCCACGGCAGTCCAGATCCACGACCCCGAGATCCGGGGAAGAATCGTCTTTGCCATGGAGTTCGCCACGACGTGGCCAGCGGCCGACATGGCGCGGCCGCTGAATGTGGCCATCCGACCCAACGGCCTCGTGATACCCGCCGGAAAACACCTCGTCGTCGAGTTGGTGTCGGACACGGATGTCACGATCAGCGGCGGTGCGGGGAAGGCGAGCCGGATCGAGATCGTGGAAGGCGACGCAGAGCGGATCGGACACGAGTTTGCGACCGCGCAACTGCGGCTGATGTGGCCGGCATTTCTGCGGCGACTCAACCAGAATCGCTTTGTCCGTCCAGGCGAGGAGAAGGAGCGAAACCCGATCTGGGTGGGGCTGACTCGGGCCGAGAGGTACGATCCCGAGAATGAGCATGTGCAGTCCTGGTGGGGATGGTCCCGGCTCCGGCCATGGCAGCAGCGCGACTTCAGCGACTTGGACGCTCAGCCGGGCCCGCCGTGGGCAGTCTACACGCGTGCGGCGGTCCAATCCCTGCAGGCGTCGATTCACTGGTGGCTCGAGAACCGCTCGAATGCAGATGCCTACCTGGTCGGCGGCGGCAACCAATGGAACGACATCACCAAGCTCTATAACAAGTACCTCTGTCTAGGCGGCATCACGGGCGACCAGCGCCTCATCGACGCAGTGGAACGATATCTCGATGCACACTGGAACAGCGGCCGGATGATCCACGGCTACATCTATTATATGACGGATATAACGCACTCTGTGGAGGAGGCGAACTACATCCAGCCAAGCCTGCACGTGCTGCGACCGGGCAAACCCCGACACGTCTACCGCGATCTGCTCACAGCCAGCAACTACCCAAAGTGGATGGGCAGAAACGCGCACGGCCACACGCACTTCCGGTCCAATCTCTTCAATGCATCCGGGATGGAGCTTGAGGGCGTGCACGGCCGCGACACGGCCGGGTGCGTCGCGGCGACCGTGCCCGGACGGTTCCTATGGTGGTACAACGGGCACCCCCCGACCGCGGAACTGCTCAAAGCCTGGGGCGACGCATGGTTGGACGACACGCGCCGGGAAGCCGACGGAAAAGCGCCCAATGTGGTACCTGCAGCCGTGGAGTTCGAGACCGACACACTGCACACAGAAGGAGGCTACACGACCCTGATGGGTGAGCATTTTCTAGCCGTGCAGCAGCTCGTTGGCAGCGG
>JAGLDW010000859.1 GCA_023145395.1 Lentisphaeria bacterium
ACCGGTCAAACCGAGCTCTCACCACGCTGGGCCGCATTCGCGACGGACCGGATCCAATTGTTCAAGGACGATTCCTTCTACCAGCGGGGTATCGAGTCCTCCGAAGCGGTGGGATTGCTGCAATGGATCAGTAGACGCAAGCAGGAAGACCTGGTGGAGCTGCTCAAGTACGTGATCCGCAACAACGAACGCTCCATGTTCGCCTATTGCGAAACCGACCCGCCAACGGACCGGGTCTATCCTTGGGGGCGTGTCGTGCTGCCGGTCGCCATGCTGGGTGGGCGCCTCTTTGACGGCCGCGCCAGCGATCCGCTCCCAACCGCCGCGTTCCTGTGGGAAGGCATTGACCCGGATGTCGTGTCGCTGGTCGTCGAACGGAAGCCAGCCGAACTGGCGATGGTCGTCTACAACTTCAAATCCAGGCCGGTTCAGGCTGGACTCCGCGTCCTGCAGCTGCCGGAGGGACGATACCGCATCGCAACCGCAACCACTTCCGATGACGACTTTGCGGCCGACGGCGAGCCCCATGTCCGAATGCTGGACCTGCGCCGATTCACAGCCACACCGTTGGAAATCCCCTCGCAGACACCGATCCGCATCGAGCTGAAGTTGCTGGAGCCACGTCCTCGCAGGCAGCGTCCCGACCTGGCCGTGACCTTGGCCCGTCCGCTGGCCGACGGCGCGGGCGTGGTCGCACGTGTGCACAACCTTGGTTGCGTTCCCGCGGCCAACATCACCGTGCGCCTGGTCGATGCTCGGGGCACACAGCTCGCAGACGCGGATCTGGACAGCCTGCCGGGACTCACCGGATATGAGCCACAGTTCGTGGACGTCCTGCTCGAACCCCCGAGTACAGTCAGACTGGCAGAGGCACGCCTCATCGTGGATCCCGTCAACACCATCGACGAGATCAACGAGTCCAACAACGAATACGCAGTGCGCCTCGGGGTCCCCCCACCGGTTGAAGCGGTGCCGGAGAAGCGTCGATAGCCCGGCGCGAAATGCTCCGGCGGGGAGAGGAAGGGATGGAGAATGTGTGACGCACCCAAGAATGAAATGCCGGCTTGCTCGTGGCAAGACAAATGCCTTAGCACCCCAGTTTCGTGACGACTGGGGGTATCGGGTTGGGGGTATCGGGTTTGGGGGTATCGGAGGGGTATCGGGTTGGACCGATGTAGTGCGTTCTTCTTCAACGAGATAGCTTCCATGGCAGGGAGTTTGAGAGGCTTAGAGTGGGCATTTCCTATGGCGTCAAGAAAGTGCTTGCGGGGCTATTTGGCTCAGGCGGTGGCTTTTTTGGTCTCGACAGGTGCGAGCCCCTGTCTGACGATCTTGTAGAACTCCGGATTCGAGATGAGTTTTTTGTCGACGGCGCCAACGCTTGCGGGTGACTTCATGGCCTCGACGGCTTTCCGGACCCTCTCGGGATCGACTTCCGCAAAGCACTCGTGCATTGCCTTTCCGGCAAACACTGTGCGGCAGTATTCTGGGTCGTCGAG
>JAGLDW010000086.1 GCA_023145395.1 Lentisphaeria bacterium
CCCTGGGCTTGTGGTCTCCGGCAGCAGGTTGGTCGCTGCATGGTCGGCCGCCAACGGTGTGAATCTCTCCACCTCCTTCGACGGCGGGAAAACGTGGACGACAAGCCGGAACATCCTGCCGAGAAGCCAGGTTGGAATCACTGTCGGCACGCTGGTCTGCAAGGATGGGAACGTGTTTGCCGCCTCGGCCAATCTGGTCAGCGGCAAGGGAGATGAGACGTGGTTCGTTGCCGGAACCGTTGAGAGATAGTCGCTCGAGCCCCGTCGCTGTTAGCTCGCAACTCGAAATGACGGTGATTGCTGTCGTATTGCTGATCTTCATGTATACTGAAGTTCACAACGTGTTTGCCGATGGGTCCACAGATGTCAGTGTGTGGTTGCCACTGGAGGGGCTCGCAAGCATATAGTCGACGAACCGACAGGGAGGCCAGTATGCAGAGCAGAAATCGACGAGTGTTCACCTTGATCGAGCTTCTTGTGGTGATTGCGATCATCGCAATCCTTGCGGCAATGCTACTGCCGGCTCTCTCCCAGGCCCGGGAAAAGGCCCGGAAGATCTCTTGCACCAACAATCTCAAGCAGTTGGGTCTGGGCCTGCTGATGTACGTGGATGACCACAACGAGAGATTTCCCGGACGCTTTGCCGTGATGGTGTATCCCGACTATGTCTTTCGCGACAAGGCCTGGAATGTGCTGGTAAGGGACTACGCCCCCAGCTTGGAGATACAGATCTGCCCGTCCTCCCGAAAAGCACCCCTGAGCTACGGCTACAACACGCGTGCAACCAATGGCTATCCCTTGGGCACTGGGGCGACACTCGGGGACATAGAGGACACCACGAGCGTTCTCATGCTGATCGACAGTGATCGGGCACCCACGTCGTATAACTCGGGCGCCTATGACTGGCTCACTTGGTCTGGCTACCATCCGCAAGTACATAGTGGCGGTTTGCCCGTGGTGTTCGTGGACGGTCACGTCGAGTCCGTGATCCGTCAGGCCATTTGGAATGGTCAGAATCACGTGCCCTACTACGCTGGGCACTGAGTTTGCGTTGGATATAGACGCCGATGAAGCGGTCGCGTTGCGCGGCTCGCGGGCCGCTTGCCCTCCAGGACGTGCGGAGTTCGCAAAGGCGCGTCTGTCGTCATGGTCTGACAGACTCCTTCCCAGATGCGAGGGCGAGGAGTCCAGGTTGGCGCTTGTCAGTTCACAAGGCGGCGAAAGCCAGTGTGGGCGACAGGGCCACGCAGCCTCTTGGCGATGTCTCCACTTCGGATTGCCGTTCCCAGTTCGCTGAAGGCCGACTCCACAGCTGTGTCGAAGAGGTCGAGCACTTCATCGGTCAACGCCAGGCTTGGATAGACTCCTGCAGAGGCGAGGAAGCCCCGATCCAGTAGCAATTGTGTGTACAGGGTGCGCAGCTCGTTGGACTGCTCGTGGTCGAAACGAAGGTGCGACATGCAGTCGAACCCCGCCTCGATCTCCACAGGCACGCCATGGGTGTCAGCGTGCTCCTGCCAGCTTTTCTTGATACGGAGTCCCACACGTGCAAGGTGTCTTGGCAGGTTTGTCTGGTGCATTTTTGAGATCGTTGCCAAGGCGGCTGCCGGGCCGATGCTTTCGGTCCAGTAGGTGCTGCTGATGAAGGAGTGGTGCGCGCCGTCCATTGCGGTGGCCGTGCCGATGACCGCCCCGATTGGATGGCCGTTGCCCAGTGCTTTTGCGAAGATCGCGAGGTCCGGCTGCACGTCGAGGGTCAGGTGCGCACCGCCGATGGTCAGGCGCCAGCCGATGGTGATCTCGTCGAAGATCAGCAGGATTCCCCGGCGGGCTGTTTCGGTGCGAATGTGCTCCAGGAAGCCCGGGGCAGGGCGACGATGGCGACAGGGCTCCATCATCACGGCGGCCAGCTCGTCACCATGTTCGGAGAGCATGCGGTCGAAGGCCGACACATCGTCGAAGGGGAATGTCAGCGTGCTGCCACGCAGGGCGGCGGGGACGCCGTCGGGGTCCAGCCCCGGCAGCAACAGTTCCGCCAGTGTCTCGCTGCTGTCGAGATTCGCGGCGAGGTACCAGTCGTGCCAGCCATGGTAGCCACACACGGCGACACGGTCGCGACGCGTGGTGGCTCTGGCAATCCGCACGGCCACGGTTGCGGCTTCCCCTCCCGTTCGGGTGAACCGTGCGCACTCGGCCCAGGGATGAAGCTCGCAGAGCAGGTCCGCGAGCTCAAGTTCCTCAGGCGGATTGAGCGTGCACATGCTTCCGAGATTGATCCTGCGCCGGACGGCGGCCGTGACGTCGGGATCGCGGAATCCGAGCAGGCAGGATCCGATGCCGTTGTACGAGAGGTCGTAGAAGTGTCGTCCATCGGTGTCCCAGACCTCGCATCCGCGCGCCTCGCGAAAGTAGGCTGGCCATTGATTTGGGGCGAACATTTCGGGGCGTTTGCTGAGCAATTGCGTGCCGCCGGGCATGCGTTTCTTCGCACGGGTGTAGAGTTCTTGGACGGTGGGTTCGGTTGGCAGCGGCAAGCCGAGAAGACGACACGCATTGTCATGGAACACGTCGCGGAGGTCGTTGGGCGAGAGCCCGAACTGCTTCCCCGCTCCCAACAGCGCCCGCAACGATTCAATGCCTGCGGGGAGTGGGCGACAGATAGGCGAGCCCTCTTTCGTGTCCACGGCATCGGCGTGCACCCAGGTGAACTGATCTCCCAGCGTCACACAACGACCACGGCTTTCGCTGACCGGAAAATCCGTGCCCCATAGCAGGCGGCGTGGGCCAAACTCATCCAAAATGGCCAGGAGTGGCTCCGCTTCGCAGACAGCGGAGGAATCGAACCATACGTTGCGGAGTCCGCGCAGTCTTGACACTGCCTCGATGGTGTTGGGAGCATGAAAACCTCGTGCGGCATGCGCCAGGACAATTCGTGCGTTGGGGTAGCGGCGGCACATGCGCAGCAGTTCGTCGAGATTGTCAGGATCAGCCAGCGCCCCCGGGCGGACGAGGTGAATGGTGATCACCAAGCTCTGTTCATTCGCGATGCGCCAGAAGTGTTCCGCGAGCCAGTGAGACAGGGGCGCATCAAAAGTTGGTTTGCTGGCGCTGTAGAGATGGTAGGGCTTAAAGCCGACGACCCGGGGCGAGTCCAGCATTTGCTGCAAGTGTTCTTCCGCCAAGTCCGGGGGCGTAAGGATGAGACCGCGACAGCTTGGTTCCCCCTGTAGCCATTCCACCAGGCACGCATTGGCGGATTCCACGTCCCCCAATCCCGGGAATGGCATGAACAGAGCACCTCTCAGGTGGCGTGGACCAAACATTCGGGCGAGGTGCTTGCGCCAGACGCTCGGCGAGACTTTGTCTGGTCCATCTGCAAGCAAGCCCGCGTCTGCCTGTCCCACGGGGACCTTGTACACATGCGCATGGGCATCGAAGAGCTGCTCCGGAAGCCCAGCTTGCAGTGTCGCGGCCTGGGCTTTGTCGATATCGGTGAATTGCCAGTTTTCAGTCACAGTCAAATCCCTCTCTCACCACGAAATTCTGTACGCACCATCGGCAACATGAGTACTGGGGAGCGTCTTTCAAGTCTGTTGGACAGATCGGACGGATCGGACGGATCTGCCGGATCGGACAGGTCGGACAGGTCGGATTAGTCGGATCTGTCGGATGTTCCCTTGCGAACCCCGCACGGCCAAGACCTGGGAGGGGATGCGTCCCGCAGAGCCGCGTGTAGCCCACCCAGGTGTCGGGAAAACAGTGTGCGCCTGAGGTGTGTTTTCCTGACAGCACCCCACCCCGGTGTCAGGAAAACGGTGGTGTCACGAGGTGTGTTTTCCTGACAGCACCCCACCCCGGTGTCAGGAAAACGGTGCTGCCACAGGCTGTGTTTTCCTGACAGCACCCCACCCCGGTGTCAGGAAAACGGTGCGTGTCGAGAGTGTGTTTTCCTGACACCTCCCCCATCCGCCTGTCGGGAAAACAGTGTGTGCCAGAGGTGCGTTTTCCTGACAGCACCTCCCCCACGTGTCGGGGAAGCGGTGCTGTCACAGGCTGTGTTTTCCTGACAGCATCCACTTCCTCCTGTCAGGAAAACAG
>JAGLDW010000860.1 GCA_023145395.1 Lentisphaeria bacterium
GGCAGGCAACCATTCCCGCACAAGCTGTGTCATTGTGTTCTGACCTACTCGAACTGGGAGTGGGGCACGATTTGCTTCAGCGAGAGCCTGTTGGCGTTGCGCCAGGGGATCCAGAACGCGCTGTTCCGCTTGGGGCGAGTGCCAGCGGAACACTGGACCGACCACAGTACCGCCGCGACCCACGAGCCGTCGGAGGAAGACGACTCTGGGAGCCGTGTGTTCAATGCGCGGTATGCGGACATGATGGCTCATTTCGGCATGAAGCCATTCACGATCCAGGTTGGAAAGGCGCACGAGAACGGTGATGTCGAGTCGCTGAACGGGGTACTGAAGCGACGTTTGAAGCAGCATTTACTGCTGCGTGGACATCGAGATTTCGATAGTGTGGAGGCCTACGAGGGCTTTCTGCACGAGGTGTTGGACAGAGCCAACCGGCGCCGTCAGCAGCGGCTGAAAGAGGAACTTGACGCGATGCGCTTGTTGAAGGTCGATAGGTTGCCTGAGTTTGATATCTCTACCCCGAAAGTCACGAGTTGGAGCACGATTAGCGTGGCGAGGAACACCTACTCGGTGCCCAGCCGTTTGATCGGCGAGAAGCTCAAGGTCAAGTGTTACGAGGACCGCATCGATGCGTTCTACCACGGTGTGCTGCAGATGAGCACGCCGCGACTTTCCGGGCGTTGCGGACACCGGATCAACTACCGTCACGTGATCGATTGGTTGGTTCGCAAGCCGGGAGCTTTCCGGAACTACCGGTACCACAAAGATCTGTTCCCGACGCTGAACTTCCGTGTGGCGTATGACCGGCTTGGAGAGGCATGCAGCGACCGAGTCGCCGATATCGAGTATCTGCGCGTTCTAAAGCACGCGGCCCGAACGATGGAGTGTCAGGTGGACAAGGCCCTGGCAATGCTCTGCGCCCAAGCGATCGTTCCACGTTGGAACACGGTCTTGGAGTTCTGCCCGGAGCCACGCGTGTGCGTTCCAGTGGTCATGGTGCCGCCGGTGGATCTCAGCCCGTACGACCTGCTGTTGGTGGGAGGTGAAGCATGAGTACACCTTCCCTTCAGATCATGCTCCGCACGCTTCGCCTGCCGTCGGTACTTGCGAACTACCAGGGACTTGCCGAAACTGCAGCGTCCAACAACTGGGGGTTCGAACAGTACCTGCACACACTGCTGGAAGTCGAGACGCAAGATCGGTCGCGGCGACGGACGACGCGGCTTCTGAAACAGTCAGGACTTCCGGACGGCAAAACGTTGGA
This sequence comes from Lentisphaeria bacterium, assembly GCA_023145395.1. Classification (GTDB taxonomy): domain Bacteria; phylum Verrucomicrobiota; class Lentisphaeria; order Oligosphaerales; family Lenti-02; genus JAGLDW01. The sequence goes on from JAGLDW010000860.1 coordinate 1,265, forward strand.
CAATATCGAGATGTCGGTATTTCCGCAGAAAATTCGTCGCACTGTGCCGACCCTCCTGGACGGTGGCTTCGTGGAACGCGCGGAGAACATCCTGGCCTTCGGTCTGCCGGGGCGCGGCAAGACACATCTGCTGGTCGGGGTGGCTTACGAGCTGATCGTTCGCCACAACTACCGGGTGCTGTTTACCACCACCTTCAGCCTCGTCCAGCGACTGCTCGTGGCGAAGCGGGAACTGCGTATCGAGGAACTGCTGCGGAAGCTGGATCGGTACGATGTGATACTGCTCGACGATATCGGCTATGTCCAGCAGACCCGGGAGGAGATGGAGATCCTCTTTACATTCCTGTCCGAACGGTACGAGCGACGTAGCCTGATGATCACCTCGAACCTGATGTTCAGCGAGTGGGACAAGATATTCAAGGATCCGATGACGACCCTCGCGGCGATCGACCGCCTGGTGCACCACTCCACCGTGCTGGAACTGGACTGCGAAAGCTGGCGAGCAAATCAAGCCATTCAGCGGCAGAAAGGCAGCAAGTAGACATGCAACCAAAACTCACACCGAAAGGAGGCAACGACAATTAGAACG
>JAGLDW010000861.1 GCA_023145395.1 Lentisphaeria bacterium
GGGGGGCAGTAATCGTATTCCACCGCGTAGCCCGGCCGGAGGATCTGGCAGCGCTCCAGACCCCGGACGGTGCGGAGGAAGGCGAGCTGCACTTCGTAGGGCAGGGAGGTCTTCTTCGGCGGCGTGGGCAGGAACAGCACAGCACAGATTCCGTGCTTGCCCGCAGTGCCGGTGGCGACCAGCTCGACGGTTTCACCGCCCTTGAAATCCCGCACCTGCTCCAGCCAGAAGACCCAGTAGCGGTAGTTGCCGCAGTCGGCGTTGGCCACGCCCGCAACCTTGCCGTCGATGCGGAAAACTACGCGCTCGGGGCGGCTGTCGTCGTACATGGCGAAGGCCACATGGTAGCGACCGACCGGTGCCTTTGTTCGCACCAGGCCCTCCGACCTCGTGCGACTCACATGACCATATCGGCGGGAGGTGAAATTATCGATCTCGAAACCATCCAGTTCCAGTTCGTCGTAGCGTCTCACCACCGCGTCTTTTCTGCGCATGGTCTGGCGCAGCGTGTCGATGCCGCAGGCACGGTCCGTGTTGGAGGTCTCCACCAGGTCGGAGATTTGCACGGTCTTCTCGCGGTTGGTTAGCAGGACATTCTCCACCTTCATCCGTCTGCTGCTGTCGCTCATGGCAGGAAGTTTGGGGTCTTTTTTGGCCTTCGATGTGAGATGGCAGAGGACGAACAACTCATAGCTTGCCCCCTGCGGAGTCCGCAGCAGATCCACGTCGGCGCAGAGGTAGAGCGCCTTGCCCTGCACGCCCCAGCGCACGGGACCGGAACTGCCTATGGACCCGTCGGGCAGAAACAGCGTGGGCCGACCTGCGCCGCCGGCCATGGAGATCATCATCTCCACCCCCTCCATCGAAGAACCCGCCGTCGTCTTGCGCCCGGTTGTCCGCCTTCTATCGGCGTCGATGTAGAGATGTGTCACCATGTCTCGAGGACGTGGCGGCGCCGCGTAGGTCACGCGCCAGACGTAGCGGTTGCCACCGCTGTGGGCAGTCTCGACCGTCACCACGTCCAGTGCGGCGTCGTAGCTGCCGCTCTGCCGCTTCTTCTCAGACTCAAGCCCTTCCTTCAAGGCAAGCGTGAACACCTCCTTGCCGTCGGGATGAGTCCCGAGCTTCTCCTCCAGTGCGTCCGGCAGACCGTCCCCATCGCTGTCGAGCGCATTCTGCGCCCGGGCGGACACCGCGCCCACAACCAGCGTCAGAATCAGGAAACGAAGAATGTGTTTCATCTGAAAACTCTCCTTTTTCATGGGTGCGGCACAAGAGCCATAATCCACGTAGTATCGACCGGGCCCGTAGGAACGGTACTGTCTCAAGGCGTTTGCGCGAAGAACTGCGGGAGCAAGTCCCGGGAAGCGTGCAGCAACTCATCAAGCAACGAAACAACCATCCTCGGTTGGCAGGTTCCTGTCAAATGGTTTCCAGCACAATCCCGCTGTATTGTCGTTCGGAGTTGTTCCCATAGCATCACTCCCCCCGCCGAGAGAAAAAGAGCAGCCATGAACTTCATTCTCTTCAATCCCGACGAGATGCGTGCGGAAAGCCTTGGTTGCTACGGGCATCCCGCCGCCCGGACTCCCAACATCGACGCTCTCGCCCGCGATGGCGTGCGCTTCGATCAATGTCATGTGCAGCACACGGTGTGTTCCCCCTCGCGCTGCAGCTTCATGACCGGCTGGTATCCCCACACCAGCGGACACCGCACGCTCTGGCATCTCCTGCGTCCGCACGAGCCCAATCTTCTCAAATATCTGAAACAAGCAGGCTACGATGTCATGTGGTGGGGCAAGAACGACCTGCTGGCCACCGAGAGCTTCCCCGACAGCGTCACCGCTGTGAACCAACACCGCTCCCCCTCGCCAAGCTTCACCAAGCCAGCCTCCAATCCCTGTTCGCTGGACGATCCCCGCTACTACAGCTTCCTCTACGATCCACCCGAGGGCGCCGCCGAGGCCCATCACGACTACCGGCACGTCCAAGGCGCTATTGACTACCTCCTCGAAGGACCGGAGAATCCCTTCGTGATCTATCTGCCCATTGCCATCCCCCATTGTCCCTTCCAAGCACCCCAGCCCTGGCACGATCTCATAGATCCGGATGACCTGCCTCCGCTGCGCCCAGGCGAACTCGAGGGCAAGCCCGACTTCTTCAATCTCATCCGTAGGAACCGGCGGCTGGACGAACTGGACGAAGCCCACCTGCGCAAGATCAACGCCGTCTACCTCGGCATGATCTCCTTCGCCGACTACATGCTAGGGCAGCTCATGGTCGCTCTTGAGGAATCTGGACACGCGGACGACACCTGCATACTGCTGTTCTCGGATCATGGGGATTGGGCTGGAGACTATGGACTGGTCGAGAAATGGCCAAGCGGACTGGACGATTGCCTCACCCGCGTCCCCCTGATCGTGCGCATGCCCGGCAACCGGGCGGGGCACGTTGTCCGTGAGCCCGTCGAGTTGTTCGACATCATGCCCACCGTGCTTGAACTTGCGGGAGTGGAGTCGGCGCATACGCACCACGCCCGCTCCATGCTGTCCCAGCTCAAGGGCGCTGCGGGGGATCCCGGACGGGCCGTGTTCGCCGAGGGTGGCTATGATCCCCACGAACCCAACTGCTTCGAGAATTGGACTGGACGGCCGGAGTTCGCCAGTCACCCGGAAGCCATGTACTACCCCAAAATCCTCCAGCAGAAGGACAACCCAGAAAGCGTCTGTCGCGCGGTTATGATCCGTACGATGACACACAAGCTGATCCGCCGGAAGCAGGGCGTGTGTGAACTCTACGACCTCGCCAACGACCCCCGGGAACTGGTCAATCTTCATGGCTGCACGCAGCACGCCAGAATCCAGGCGGAACTGGAGCGGCGGCTCCTCGACTGGTACCTCCATACGAGTGACGTGGTCCCGCACGACGACGACCCGCGAGGCTGCAAGTGGAAAGGGTGAGCCGGCCATGACATGCTTTTCCCACATGAACCGTTCCACACGGGTTGATCTCTGAGTGCCAGAGAGTTATACTACTGGTTCGTTTTTTTGCGGGGTTCGTGTGTCCTGATTTCGAAACAGCCCCGGGCAGAGTGGTAAAAGTGGTGACGTTGAGGATCGACGTCGAGTTGTGTGAGGATAAGAATATGGCAGTCAGGATTCGACTCCGCAGAACTGGCAAACGAAATGCCGCGTCCCATCGCATTGTCGTGGCGGATGCACGCAGCCCGCGCGACGGCCGGTTCATCGAGAATATCGGCACCTACGATCCTCGGCATAAAGAGGAAATCATCGACTTGGAGCGGGTGGACTACTGGGTTGGCCAGGGCGCTCAGCCGAGCGATACCGTGAACGCCATCATCAACCGTGCTCGTGAGGGGCGCCCTCTGACTCCCCCAGAGACCACGGAGCCCGCGCCCGCCGAGAAGGTGGAAGAGGAGCCTGTGGTGGAGACGGCGGAAGAGACGGCGGAAGAAACAGCGCCCGAAGCGCCTGCCGAGGACGCCGAGAACACCGAGAACACCGAAAATACTGAAAATACTGAAAAAGAAGAAAGCTTTGCCGATCTTTTCGAAGCATACAGCCAGGGAATGAACCAGGATATTCACGTCGGAGATAAAATCAGGGGTCCGGTTATTGCCATCGGCCAGGACACGGT
>JAGLDW010000862.1 GCA_023145395.1 Lentisphaeria bacterium
TGAGATATCGACAATCTGCGAACTCCGCACATCCCGGATTCTTTTCTACCACAGAGAACGCAGAGAACATGCGTGAACGGCCTGATGTAGACAATTGCAGGCACGCCGCCAAGGTTGTGAACGGCCCAATGCCACATATCTTGAACCCAGACTTGACCGGAGAAAGGGCCTCCCGGAAGATTCTCGAGAAAGCGCAGATCACCCTGCGCCTGGACTCAGACGTGATTGGTTGGTTCAGGAGCGGTGGCCGAGGATATCAGACTCGCATAAATGCCCTCTTGCGCACGTATGTTGACGAGCAGCGTCGTCACGATGCGCGTCGGAAGAAACCCGGGCAGGTGACCACCCCGTCCACTTGACGGTGATGTTTACGTTCTGCTGCACTCGCGCGCCGCCGTACGCCAGCCATTTGGCGAATCTCGCGAGGCGCCGCATGCCGATCAGATGTCCCGCTCGCGATGTGAGCTTGCCGAACTTCCGGTAGAACAAGCTGAACTGAAGATATGCGATTGCCTGTGAGTGGTCCTGCGGCATTCGATCGAAGATGCTCCGCCAAGAGTAGAATTTTCTGTACATGCCGAGGTAGCCGGAATAGAGATCCTCCGCAGTCATCCCAGCCGGCTCGAAGACAACATGCGCGGTATCGTAGTTGCGCAGATTCCTATCGACGATTCGGCCCTCTACCTGTAGACGCGCATGGAGTTTCGTGCCTGGATATGGTGTGAGGATATGCGATGTTAACGTCTCGATTCGGTTCCGCTTCAGCCACTCGAATGTGGAGACGAAGACATCCGGGGTGTCTGTATCGAACCCGAACACCATGCTTGCGTTGACCATCATCCCACGCTCGTGGATTTTCCGAATGGTCTGGTCGTACTCCTCGACTCGGTTCTGGTACTTGTGGCAGGACGTCAATCCGTCCAGTCGGATGGTCTCGAATCCGATGAACAGGCTCTTGCAGCCAGTCTCCGCCATCTGATCCAGGATGTCTTCGTGTCGTCCAATGTCCGTTGACACCGCGCAATGCCAGGTCAGGTCCATGCCGTGCATGGTCCGGAGCAGTTCCCGCGTCCGGTCTGGACTGCCGATGAAGTTGTCGTCGGTGAACATGACATGACGCGTGCCCAACGCCTCGATCTCAGCCAGGATGTTCGCGAGTGGCTTACGCTGATATCCCGCGTCGACATTCTCCGCGCTGTTGTAGCAGAAGTCGCACTTCCATGGGCACCCACGCCCGATGCACATCGTGTTTGTGAACAGATAGTCGCCCTCGTTGATCAATCCCCATCGTGGTACGGGTGTGCTGGAGAGATCTTGGGCGCTGGAGGCATGATACCGGTGCTTCAGTGTACCTGCGATGATGTCCGCGAGGATTTGTCCCCAGACCGGTTCGGCAGGACCGATCACGACTGCGTCCGCAGATTTTTCGCACATCTCAGGGCAGGCTGTCGGATGGATCCCTCCCATCACCACCAAGGTCCCGCGAGCACGATAGACGTCTGCGATCTCCGCAGCTCGGTCGAACGTGTCGCACGTTACCGAGATGCCGACCAAATCCGGTGCGTCGTCCAGGTGCAGCTTCTCGACGTTCTCGTTCTCGAGCGTCACCCGGTGTTCAGCCGGCGTCAGCGCGCCCACCACCAATAGCGGCAATGGGGGGGACATATGCGTCTTCCACAGGGAGTCCATTGGCCGCATCCGGGCTCCCGGCATGATCAGCTTGATCCACATTCTGCTTCCCTCCTCGTGGAGTGCGGGACGTGCTTGCACCCGACAGTGTTTCTATCTGAAAAGAACTTGGCACTGCAAAGTAATAGGGACATGAGATTCCGTCGTCCATTTGCCGTATCTTGGATACCGTGTCAGACGCGCAAAGCGCCGGTGTCAGGGAGGGCAGTTGCATCGCGCGCAAGGCTCAATGCGTTCTCGAGTGCAGCGAGATATGAGGTGAACTCGGCCAAGCCTTCCTGAGTCACGTGAACGGTTGTTTTCGGCTTTGCGTTGACGAACCGTTTGTGCACGATCACGGCGCCGGCCGCTTCGAGTTTCCCCAAGTGTCGGCTGAGATTGCCATCGGTCAAGGCACAGAGATCTCTGAGCTCTGTGAAGGATATGCCGCCCTTCGCCGCGCATGTGGCTGACATGATCGCCAACCGATTGGGCTCGTGGAAACGCCGGGTCAGTTCCGAATAGGGTGTTGCCTTGTCCATCATCGTCGCGCCCTCACTATCAGCAGGCCGCAAAGGAGTTCGCCCACGAAGAAGACGATGCCCATCGGCCATGGGTTCAGAAATATCGTGCCTGGGAGGAGGAGACACACGCTGCCGCAGATCACGTAGTAGGGCCCAATCGCGTAGATCGGAGGCGGCAGCGAAGTCCGATGCACAGTGTGCACTAGTCCGTAGATGCACATCCATGTCCCGAAGAGAAGATCGTGCTGTCCGTGGCCAAGCAACGCCAGAGTCAAAATCCCTCCCACGACAAGAGACGGTAGCGGGTCGAGCATGGTCGATAGTTTCATCCAGTCCCGCTCGCCTTGGCTCTCTTTCAGGAACCAGTAGGCGACCGCGCCATAGTTGGCCAGCACAGTAAACGCGCAGACCATACCCCAAACTCTCAAATGCGCTTCAGTCGTCCGCGGGACAACCTCGAAGTGCATGAGTGCGGCCGCCCCCAACGCAGCAGCGCCCCCAACCATCTTCGCACGGCCTGAATATCCACGGAACTCGCTGCGCGCCAGCACGATCTCTCGCACTCGCCGCACCTCCTGCCGCATCGCTTCTGCTTGCTCCCAGTTCATGTATCTATATAGTTCTTTGAAAAGGACTTTGCAATAGAAAGCAATGGCGATTTTTCAAATTTCGAAAAAGGCGGGACAACCTTCTGCTTCGGCTCTGTCTCGTCTCATCCCCGGCCCCTCGGCAATCTCTCTTATGCGTCTCACCAAGTCCGAACCAGCAGCCACCTTCCGGCGACGGAGAAGCACACGCCTCAAATTGGCGGCGACCACTCCCGTCTCGCCGTCATCAGGGCCCTTTGAGACACGCTGGCCCGGCAAAGGTGATGGTGATGTCCAGGTGATATCTGTCGCCGGCGGCTACCGCGTGTCCGGAAGCTTCCATGATGGCAGGAAAACGGATCTCGAAGACCGGTTGTTCCCACTGCCGCAGGTCCTGGATGATCACATCCGTTTCGGCGCGCAGTTCAAGCGTAATCGCTTCCGGGGTGCCCTTTGCCAACTCGATCTTGGCGCCCTGTCCGGACCAAAGCTGGAATCGCCCTTCCTCCGGTTGCTCCTTGGGGAGACCGACGAGCTTGGGCTCGTCGTCTTGCACCTGCGAGACCACCACCTCCTTGCCAGCATACTTCGCCACGGGAATGTTGATGGAGAGCTGGAGTCCATTGAGCTTCATGGCCTTCGTCATGGTGAGTTCGTACTCGAGCCGGAAGCCCTGGCTCAGCGTTCTCACGGTTTCGGTGTACCGTATGCTCCCTCCCTCCGTGTTGGGGATGGGCAGAATGCCGGTAAAACACTTCCCGGCTTGCTCCGGCAGATCACCGACCTCGGCCTTGGCACCCTTTTGCGGGGCATGGGTCCAGTTGGCGCCGTGGGCGTTGATTTCGATAGAGGCCAGCTCCGCGCCGCCCCGACTCACCTGCAGCATGCCCGAGGGGGCCAGCCTCACCTCGACCGCATCCTGGGACCACGTCAGCTGCGCCGTGCCTAGAAGCACCACTAGTGCCGCTCCGATCGCCCACAGTCTTTGCGTGGACCCGCTCATACTTTCACCTCTCACTGTTGGACGACCTCGAACGATATGGCTGACAGAACACCGAGGGAGACGCGGCTTCGACCGCCACCCATGCCGCCGCCTTCGGTTTCCGGTTCTGTTGACGCTTCGATTATCACGTTCGCCGCGTCACCTTGGGAAGCGATGTTCCGATCCGCCTTAAGCGTGAAAACCACGCCATCGGAGCCCTTGCTTGTCCGATGGAGCGTCACCCCCCTGGGCTGATTGGCGAGGCGGAACCGGACCGACGCGAGTTTGATCCCTCCGCTGCCTGGCAGTACCGGAGGCACCCTGACACGCACTTGGGCGGTGCCCCCAAGGGGAATGCGCACGGACGTGGTGCTGGCGAGGCCGATTCCGGAGACCAAGGGGCGCCAGACGGTCGGAACGGGTCGGGAGCCCGTCACCGCGACCAGCAGTTCCTGCTGTGGCACAAGGAAGCGCCAGAGAAAAGCTTGCATCATGTCCTCGGCCGGAACCGCTGGGCGGCGGACCTGTCTGTCGCCGATCATGGCCTGGCCTTCGACCCGCAAGGGCAACACCTGACGGGGGATGCCCTGCGGCACGGTGAGCTTCAGCTCCACCTTCTCTTGGTCAGTGGGGATCTCTGTGTTGCTCAACGTGAAACCGTCCGGAGCATCGACCAAGGCCAAGCTCACAGCTCCTTGGAAGCCGTCCTTGCGCAGGACATGGACGGTGAGCTGTGCCGGTCGCCCGCCGGAGACGTTGAGGACCGAGGGCACCAATCGCAGAGCGAAATCGGGTTGTGCGGGCCGGAGCCGCAGGCGGTATGCATAGGCGGATCCTCCCTGGCGCTGGGTGTCCGAGAGGTGGAGCAGGTAAGTGCCGTCGTGGGGCAAGTCCACTTGCATGCGGGAGTCGGCCTGGTGGGTGATCAGCCCCATCTCTGGGTCCTTGTAGTCGTCGTTGAGAGCCACTTCAACCCCCTTCTCGTCGACCAATCGCAGTGCGGAATCGAGCGGCGAGTTCAGCCGTCGAGCAAGAGTTTCGGCGACGATCGTCTGCCCCGCCCGGCCATCAAACCGGAAGACATCCACATCCCCGGGGCACTCGATACGACCGTTGACCGTCTTTGGGAAGGCAATTCTCTGCGGTTTCGACGACGTATTGTTGGGCTCCGACTCGACCACCTCCGGCCAGGCATCCACAGCGTAGCGAATCTCGCTGCAGAACCCTCGACCCATGCCAACCAGCATCTGCCGGAATGGTGGACCGGACGGATCAGTGTCGAGTTCCAGCGTCCTGGGGGGGAGATTCCAGCCTTGGACTGTGATTTGCCCCATCGTCCCGGCTTGGGCGCCGAGGGGGAAGACCTCTGCGGGGAAGGCAAACTCCCCGAAAGCGATACGGTAGACGAAGTCATCCCGTCCGCGGTAGATGGCGTCCCGGATCTCCAGTTCGAACACGCCATCCGCAGGGACCTTGTAGAAAATCGCCGGGTCGGGATCAAAGCGATAGTCGTCATTCCACGCCACCTCGTCTCCTTTGGAGTCACGGAGGGACATGACCGCCTGGAACCAGCCGGGAACGGCGTCTGCCAAGTAGGGGATGAGCCGTCGCGCCTGAAGGCGGATCACCAAGTTCTGCCCCTTCTTCGCGCGCAGACGGATGCGATCGCTTTCCCCGGGCATGATCTGGCCGTTAAGCAGTGCCGGCGGCTCCACCACGCGTCCCGCCGGTCCTCCCGCGAAGTCGTTCTCGCAGATCTCCGGCAAGGCGCCCACTTGGAAGCAGAGGGGGTTGCTGAGACCATCGTGTGTGAGCACCCTCAATTCGCGGTCTCCGAGCGGGGCATCCGGATCAATGGTCACCTCAAGCACGACTTGCTCGGCAATCTGAGCATTGGGTTGTTTCCGCGGGTCGAACAGTCGGGTGCGCAGTTGGTTCGTCTCATTTGGGCTCATGTCGTCGAGGTCCCGCAGCCACGGATGGTCCGGGAGAGTGGGTCTGGCGGCGCTCTTGGCCTCTTCGTCCATCACTCTCGCACACCAGCGGCGAGCCACCAGATTGCGAAGGAATCGCTCAGTGTCTCGCAGTTCCTCGTTGTCGAGAGCCCGGACGTATTCCGTCACGGAAGCACGGACCCCTTTGCCGGACACCCGCACCCCGTCGGCGCCGCGCAGGGACTGCCCCCCTACCTCGACGGTAAAGGTGGTGCCACGGGCGCCTCCCGCAGGGTAGGCATAGCCGATCTGTGGCACGGCAATCCCACGTCGTCCCGAGGCGAGCACCAGCAGGCTCCCCAGCAAGGCGAGGCGGCGGAATGCAGAGCGTGGCGCGGCAACTGCCATGATCTAGACTAGCTCCTTCAAACGTCCGCCACCTTCGCCAAACTCTTCGCCGGAGGGCATGATCTTCAGGTCCAGACCCCGCGCGTTGGGCAGGGAGGCGTCCGGGTCGATGCCCAGCCGCTCGCAAATGCTGCCGAGAACATCGGGGGGATACACTGGGCGCTCCGCCACATGTTCCCCCGTGGCATCCGACGCGCCGACCACTCGGCCACCCTTGAAACCGCCCCCCGCCAGCACGGCCGAGAAACACTGCCCAAAGTGGTGGCGTCCCCCGTTCCATGGTGCCGACCACGCCACCTTGGGACTGCGCCCGAACTCGCCGCTCCACCAGACGATCGTACTGTCGAGCAAACCGTGGCTCTCGAGATCCTCGAGCAACGTCGCCATTCCGCCGTCGAGTTGCGGCAGCGTTCTGCGCATCGTCTCGAAATGCTGCTTATGGGTGTCCCAACCGCCGTAGTTGATGGTCACGAAGGGGACACCGGCCTCCACCAATCGACGCGCCATCAGGCAGGACTGCCCAAACGTGTTGCGCCCGTAACGTTGACGGAGGGCGTTGTCCTCCGTCGACAGGTCGAAAAGCTTCCCCGCATCGCCGAGAATCATCTCGTAGGCTTTCTCCTCACAAGTGTCGAGCGTCTTGGCCACGGGATCTTCCGGCATGGCCTGCTTGAGTGAGTCGAGTGAGTTCAGCAACCCCCGCCGGGAGATCTGCCGCTCGTCGGAGATGTTGCCTGAGACGACGCCCTCGACAGCGAAACGCCGGGCGTTGGGATCGCCCCCCGTGACAAAGGGCTTGTAGCGAGACCCCAGGAAGCCAGCTTCGTCGAAGCGGCCTTGGGCTCTCGTCAGCACGATGTAGGGCGGTACGAGGCTGGTGTAGCCTGCGTCGTAGCCCCTGAACTTGGAGACGATGGCGCCGAGAGACGGGTAGACGAGCCGTCCCCCCGGCCGATGCCCAGTCTGGACAATGTAGGCCGCCGTCTCATGTCCATTGACGCCATGGGTCATGCTGCGGATGATGGAATACTTGTCGGCCTGCTGGGCGAGGCGGGGAAGGTATTGACCAATCTGGATTCCCGGGACGTTCGTGTCGATCACTTGCCGGAAGGGGCCGCAGTAGTCGTAGCCCGCGTCCGGCTTGGGATCAAAGGTGTCGGTGTGAGGGGGGCCGCCCCACATCCAGATCTGGATGACCGCTTTCGCGGTGGCTGGCCGGGGTGCGGGCGGTGTCTGCGCGGCAACGCGGTCGGCCAGCGCCATTCCAGCGGCGCCGGAGAGCATGCACTTCAGTGCTTGTCGCCGAGGCATGGCCTGCTCTGTCTGCTTCTCATTCATGGTCGCTGCGTCCGCCTTTTCCATCCTGATCAATGCCTGTACAGGAACTCCATGCTGTTGATGAGCGCCCAGGCCAGATCCGTCGTCGCTTGGTTCGAGTTCAGCTTGGGGTTCTTCCAGCAGTCCCGCGCCCGGGCCAGCTCGGAGGCTGTGGGCTCCCGCGAGAGCAGAGCCATGTAGACGCCTCGGATGAGTTGGTCGCGGTTGCCTCCAGCAGCCAGGGCGATCCTGCGCAACCGGACGCTTCCGCTGATCCGGTTGTACACGTTGGTGGAGTTGAGCATGAACAGCCGTTGCGCGTCGGTGGTGCCAACGCCGCGTTCCGACTCCAGCCCCGTGTCGCGCGGCGGTCGTCCGAACATTTGCAGGAAGGTGCTGGTGATGCTGCCGTCCGCCAGCGCGATGGTGCGCTGCTCCTCGGGGATCCAGGTGAAGGGCTCCGGTATCCGGCTCTCGTATCTCTCCCCAGTTCCCCCAAGCCAGTTCAGAGCGTCGCTGAGGACTTCCGCATCCAGGCGCCGGATCGGGTAGCAGGCGAAGAGGACTTCGGCCTCGGGCTTCTCGGCCTGGGGGATGGGCGACTGTTGGTAGGTGCGAGAATTGAGGATCAGACGGAACATGTGCTTCAGGTCATAGTCCGCCCGCACCAGCTCCTTCTCGAGATAGGCTAGCAGTTCCGGGTTGACAGGCGGGTTGTCCGGGCGCAGGTCGTCTGGCTCGTGGACGATGCCGCGACCCAGCAACCACGCCCAAATGCGATTGACGATGTTGCGGGAGAACCAGGGGTTGTCCGGGGAGATCAGCCAGTCCGCGAAGACGGCTCTGGGATCGTCTTCCGGCTCAACCCGCACCTTGGCGCCATCCGGGAGAACCGCCTCGAATGCTTCTCTGGCGGTCAGATCGCAGTGGACGATCTGCTCCTTCCATTCATCCGTGCCCTTGAAGGCCACGTGGGAGAAGAAGGCGGACAGACCATCACGGTGCTTCTCCGGCAGGCTCGTCGCACGCACGCCCATGAAGGTGAGCGCCACGGCCTCCGCCAGCCCCGCCGGCTCGCGGCTCTGAACCGCCCGGTAGAAGTTCACGGGAGCCACGCGGAAATTGCTTCCACTGGAGGTGAGCAGATTCCGCGCGAACTCATCGTAGGGCATGTCTCTTTTGACGGCCTCCCGGATCCAGCGGTGGTAGGCCTGCACCGCGTTGGGCCAGAGATTGATGGGGAACTCGGCTTTGACCCGCAGCAAGTCGCACCATTTGAGAGTCCAGTAGTCGGTGAACTGCTCTCCGGCCAGCAGGCGTTCGATGAGCAGGGGGCGCTTGCCGGGGCGGTTGTCCGCCAGGAAATCGACCACGACGGAGGGTTCTGGCAGTGCCCCGACGACATCCAGGTGCACGCGTCGGATGAAGACCACATCGGAGCATGGCTTGGCGGGTTTGATGCCCTTTCGCGTCAAGACGCTTAGCACGCGCGCATCGATGCCGTTGGCTGGCACCGACCACGCCTCCCGCTCAAACGGATCCACAGTCGCCCCCGCCACGGAGTCACCGTGGATCAGAGTGAAGACCGCGAGTGCCATCAGGACTGATTTCATCGTGCGCAGCACCTCTGGGGAAGGGGTGTCTTGGACTACCTTTCTGGAGCTGGAAGCACCTGTGCCAAAGACCCATACAACCAACTATACAGGGAGACGCCGGAGGTGCAACATGCAGATTTGTCAGCGGTTGCGAAAAAAGCAGAGGGGAGAGGTGTTTTCCGTCGTCTCTGGCATGGGCAACGCTGTCGGTTCGAGTTCCGGAAGTGTCAGGGAGCTGGTTTCTACGGGGCTTGCACGGGTCAGGGCTGGTCATTCGAGGCTGGTGTGATGGTGAAGGTGCGGGCTTCGCCGAAGGGGGTTCGCCCTTTTGCCTGGAGACGCAGCTCGAAGACAGTGGGTGTTCGGATTTTCGCAGCGAGTGTCACTTCGCCGAAGTCGGCATCGGCAAAGCGGGGTGTCGAGGTGGACAGGGGCAGTTCCACGGAGAGCTGGGAGTCTTGGGTCGAAGAAAGCGTCACGCCACCGGGTTTGCCAGCGGTTGCAGCGGGAGGAAGCCAGGTGGCCTCCTGCAGGTTGCCCACCGAGATGCGTGCCCGGACGGGCGTGCCGGGACGGACCGTGATGGTTGTGTCGTCGACTGCCTCCACCCAGGTGCTGGAGGCATCGAGAATCTGTAGATGGTTAAACTCTCCGTCGAGGAATTTCGGGGGATTGCGTCCATTGCAGGGGACATTGCCGACAGCGAGCAGAGGGGTGTTGACCGAGTTGGTGCCAGTGCCTCTGGTGCGGATTCCGAGCATCTGTCCGTTTGCGGCCGCCGTCGCGTACGCTTTCGCGCCTTCGTGGAATGCGGCGCGGCAGTATCCGCCCGCATGGGCGTCGCGGTCGTAGTCGAACCAGACAGTCGAGGCTGGTCGCGAGCGCGGAGCTTTGTATTTGTCCGCGTACTCGCGCACGAGGAGGGCGGCGGGGCGTTCGGTTCCGTCGGGCCCGACAATCCCGAAATCGCTTCGTTCCCCGACGCGATAGCCGCCAACCCACCACCAGGGAGCAGTGCCATTCGCTCCGGCCGCGAGCCCCGTCCGGTAGAAGCGGGCATGGTATGCGCCCACCATCTCGATCGCCTTCGCCGAGGGCTCCATCGTCTGCCTGTTCCACACGCTCTTGCCGAACTCGGACCAGATGATGGGTTGTCCGTTGGTGGTGAAATCGACGTAGCGGGTGAGGAATCCGATGGCGGCCTCACCAGTGTCGCTGTGGGGGACCGCGTAGCCTTCGGGGCAGATGAAGTCGAGATGCTTCACCGGACCGGTGAGCGCGAAGTCGTGGGGGAGTGTGTTGCCTTGGCGGAAGCTGACAAGGTGGTTCGGATCGAGTTCGCGCAGGCGTCGGTTGGCCCGGCCCCAGAGCAAACTGGTCAGATTGTCCATGAACCGACGGTAGGCCGCCATCATGCCGCGCCAGTCCCCATCTTCGCGAAAATACGTTGTGCGAGGGGAGATGACGCGTCCCTGATCATCGCGACGGGCCTTGAAATGCCAGTCCCTTTCCGCGTTCTCGATGGAACCGTAGCGTTCGTTGATCCAGGCCCGCCAATGGTCATCCCAAAGCGCACGCTTGGCATCGTCCTTGAACACGTGGTTTCCTGGCTCCCAGATCGTGTCGTAGGCGAAGATGGTGGGATTCCCCGGGATGCGGGCAGTTTCCAAGAAGTCCTTGAGCTTTGTCTCCTGGAATGCCAGGGGGGAGGCCAGACCGCAATACAGGTTGATGCGGATGCCATGGTTGGCGCAGCGGCGGGAAAAGTCGAGAAGATTGCGGCATTGCTCGACGGCGGGGCTCTGGATGCTGACCATGTTGATGCCCAGATCCTGGAGATGGGCGAGATCCTGTTCGACAAGCTCGGGTGCGTAGTAAGTGTCGCGGAATGCCCCTCCCCAGTAGTCGCCGTGATCCATGCCGGACACGTAGAGCGGCCAGTAGTTGATCCCCACGGGATACCATTTTGCTCCCTCCAGCCAGAAGTCCCCGTCGTGGGCGGTGATGAAACTGCTCTTTGGCGCGGGTGCGGGGTCGAGCACGGCGAACTCGTGGCTGACGGAATCCGAGAATGCATCGCCGGGTTTCCCCCCGGAGAGTGTCACTTTGATTTGATAGACGGCGGGTGTCGTGGACGGTGTCCACTTGAAGCTACAGACTCCCAGACCCGAAGCGTCAAGGGCGATCTCGACCTCCTCCTCCCAGAGTGTCTTCGCTCCAGAGCGGATTATGAGAGTCACGGAGACATTCTGTCCTGTGTGCGCGAAGCTGAGCACTTGCGCGCCCAGCCTGACCACCTCTCCCGGCCAGTAGGCAAAGTGCTCCGTGCCCGCTTCGGTGAACATCGCTCCCCGACAAAGGAATCGGGCGAGCTGAACGATTCGGCGGCGGGTGTGGACGTTGCTCAGCATCGCCGAATTCCCGTAGCCGAAGCCTGCGAACACCGCACCGTCGAAAGGCATCGCACAGTTGAGCAGGAGCCATTCGGGTGCGCCGAAGTCGCGGGCATTTCCCTTGCGTTTGGCGAGGGCAAGGGGCACATAGCGCCACTTCTGGCTCCGCCCGAACCCCCGCCCCTGCGTGCGGGGGACGGCACAGAGAAGATTCTCGAGGTCGGGATCGCCCCAACCGGCATCCAAGGAGAGCTGTTGGATTCCCTCGAGACGGTCCGCTTTGGCAACCGGGAAGACCTTGTAGCGTGGGTAGATAGACTCTAGCGAGGTGGGCAGGTGCTTGGGACTGAGGTCGTCGGCGGGGAACGGATTCGTGGCTGAACCCACATCGGTGATCCAGAGCGTGTGCGGGCCGGACAGGACAAAGCTGGTGTGTGTCGAGGAGAGCCCGAAGTTGACGCGGCGCGCTCCGGCGGCGTTCAGCCCGTCGTTGGCGCCGCCGCGGCTTTTCTTGGTGGGCGAGTCGACCCAATAGTGGAAATCGGCGAGGGCAAGACCCACGCGTTGCCATTTCGCAGCGACTTTCGCCGTGGCGATCCAGCGCGAACCGTCCTCCTCCTGAATCTCGACGGCGATCAGTGGCGTGTTTCCGTCTCCCTTCACGAGAAAGGTGAACAGGTCGTGCCCCTCGCCGAAAAGCCTAGGGAAGGGGGGTGAGAGATGTCCTTCCCAACGGCGGAAGTTGTCGGCATGCCAGCGGATCGCGGGGGTGTCATTGGGTCCATTCTGGGTCACGGCGAGTGTGGCGGCGCCGTCGCTGTCACCCGTGGCGCGATGCCATTTCGCCAGATCCAGTCTCGCATTGATTTCGAAGGGTATAAACGCGGGCTTGACGCTGTTGCGGGCGGAAGTCAGGCCTTTGGTGTCAAACCAGGTGCCATTCACTTCTCGCAGGGCATTGTCGAGGAACGGCCCGCCGAGGAAGAGGATGTGGCCTCCTTCGCGTCCAAACGTGGCAAGCGGTTCGGCACCCGCCGCCGGGAAGGAGTCGCAGCGGGGAACCACCAGAACATCAAAAGTCTCTTTCGAAAGCACTCCATCGAGGCAGAACTGTCCGGCGGTCAGAGACGTGACGCCGAAGCTTGCTTTGCGGAGGTCTGCGGCAAGGCGCGCGACGCCTTTGCGGTCGTGTCCAGGCAATGCGTCGTCGAGCACAGCGACGCGTCCGGCCGGGCCGTCTTCGATCCGCAGTCCGGGCACCTTGCTCACAGGTCTCGACTCCATGTGCACCGTGAAGTCGTCGATCTCCACCTCGCCGCCCCGGACGATGATGGCGGGCATGCCGCTACGCACGGCTGGGGTCTTGCCGAACGCGAAGGACGCTGTGGCCAGTTGGCTGGCGCCCGCGGCGTCCAGAATTGTGCCGGAGATGGTGCCGTCTCGGATCTCGAGCCGCAAACGATAGGCACGCTCCGACTGCCAGTCCACCTGCATTTTCCCCGTGCTCTCGAGCATTGTGTCCTGCGCGTTTTGGGCTTGCCAGATGCCTGCGTGGCATTCGATGAAATCGACGCTGTGCCTGCCGTTTGGTCCTTCGACGAGAGCGAGCATCCAGAAGTTGGACTCGTCCTGGAAAATGGTCACTCCGCCAAAGTTCCAGCCTTTCTTGAGAAGACGCTTGCGCACGCGAATCGTCGCCTCGACGGCTACCGTGCTTCGGAATGGCATTCGTCTGGGCAGGGCGTAGCCGTTCTGGGTGCCCGTGGAGCGCAAGAGCATCTTGCCTTCCGATATCTCCCCCTCGAGCGAGCGGAATCGCCAGCAGGCGAGCGTCGGGTCGTCGAATGTGGTCTTGAAGGTGAACGGCTCTGCGGCGGCCAGCGACAGCGTGACGAGCAGAAGGAAGGCGAATGTCCTGTGTATGCGCATCGTGTTCTCCGCGTCAACCGACTTCGGTGCTCAAGCTCGCACCCAAATCTCCGAGATGGCAAAACACCATGCTTTGTTTTGCTCGACAATCCAAGTGGAAGCAGTGACTCACTACCTGCCATTCTGCTGTTTTCCTGAGTTCGTGGACCCACTGTCGCTTTGCCCTCCTCCGCCGAATGGTGTCGCTTGACAGCGCGCGTCGCGGTGATCAAGCTATTCGGACGCTCAATCGAGAAGGTCATGTGTTCGAAGAAGGCGATGGGAAAGGGACTGAAGTGAGTCAGAAACTGTTTGTTCTATTCACGATGGACGTGGAGCCAGCGGCGGCGGATGCCGGGAGTTCCGGCCCTGCCTCGAGCGAGGCGGGAATGCGCTCGATTCGGGAGTATCAGGCTGTGCTCAGTTCCTGGGGCTTTCGCGCCACCTACTTTGTGCACCCGGAAGTCGCATGCGCCGAACCGGAGTTCTTCAGAGACTTGGCGACGCATGGCAGCGCATTGGGTTTGCACGTTCATACGACGAAGTTCGCCTTGGCAAAGCAATATTGCGAGCTTGGGGGGGCTTACACCCGATGTACAGCGAAGGGTCCTGCGGATGGGCACCGAGATGTTCGAGACAGACATGGGTTTTCGGCCCACGCTGTTTCGTCCGGGATGCTTCTCCGCGAGCGATGCGACCTACGGCATTCAGGCCGAGCTTGGATTTGCCGGTGGCGGGGTGTCCATTCCCGGGCGGATCTGGCCGGAACGTTTCTGCGTTTGGTCGAGAGCGTATCCCTACGCCCACTTTGCACATGAGGCATTCAGACAGATCGAAGGAGAGCTTCCCTTTGTCGATATTCCTCTTTCGGTCGATCTCACCGGTCCGTTACGGTACAACCCGGTGGGGTTCCAGCACTACCCGGACCTATGCCCGGGCGGTGTGTATGCCGAAGAGGAGGAAGTCGAATACGACCGTTGTGAGTTGCTGCACAACATCCTGCGGAGAATGGCTGCGGACGATCCTCCTGTCAAGACTCTCGTGGTGGATGTCCATAACGATCGCGATTTTAGCGACGAAGGCTCACAGGCGGCCGGACATCTCCAGGTCTTGCTTGAGAGACTCAAGCCCGAGTGCGACGAATTGGGCTGGGAGCTTGTCCCCAGCACATACGCCAAAGTCGTCGGGGATTTTGAAGAGATGCACGCCGCGCCAGAATGACGCAGCGAGGGTTGAGGCGGAAGAAAGTTGCTTTGGCAACTCGTATGGGCCCCAACGGTCTTATGCCGTTGGAACCAGTGATCTGTCTTTTGCGTGAGCACGTTCCTCTCCTCCCCCCCCGCTCCGCAG